>NZ_RZPB01000770.1:0-2809 GCF_003998535.1 Mesorhizobium sp. M7A.F.Ca.AU.002.02.1.1
CTATCGTCTTGTACGTCGATGACCAGTCGTAGCCCCTTCGGGTGATCGCTCGGGCCGTGCCGTCCTCGATTATGATTTGCGTCCGATAGCCATCGTACTTGATTTCGTGAATCCAGTTGTCCCCTGTCGGCGGCACCTCGACAAGCGTGGGGAACATTGGCCGGATGAACTTCAACATACGCGAACTCGGACTGACCGAGTTTAAATTAGATTAAGCTAAAATGGTTGCAAAGGGATGACACGCGCAGAACCCGCCGCGTTGGCCAAGCACGACGAGTTCGCAATTAGGGCTGCTACATCCTGAGACTCGACCTCCACTTTTCCAACCTGTGATTCAGAGTATATTTCCTACTTTTCGAAGATCGTACTGCGCGAACTAGTCCATGAGGTCTAATTGTTGCGCTGTCGTTTTGCGAGTAGTGTAAAAGTTTGGGCACTAGGCCCACCCTCGTGCCCAGATTGGTCGGCACGGTTCTGTCACCGTCGCTTGGTATCCGACCGTGTCGACCACCATGTGACGTGCCAACCCCGCCCGCCAGGCCGGCGTCCATCTCCGAAGCACCCCGCCAAAGGGCGCCGGCCACTTTGAGATATCGTTGATCGCCGCTCCCGTTCCTGCTATGTTCACGCCATGGGATGGACGTTTGGTTCATTGATCGAAAGCGGCATGACGGCGCATTGCGCCCGCTGCAATCATTCCGCACGCTCGACCTGGAGGCGCAGCGCGAGCGGTACGGCGCTGATGCGCCAGCGATGGCCGCTGATCTCGCGCCTAGATGCGCTGCTCGAATTGCGAACAGCAAGCGTCGGTTTCAGCTATTGCCCGACCCGACGAAGCATTCCGGCATGGGGCAGGCGAATGCTTATGCCAAGGCCAACGAAGGGCGGTAGGCCAATCCGGCTTGTCAGTAACGGCAAACCCGAACGCGTTCCAGCACCCGGTGGTGATGGTGCCAGTGCTTGACCCACTTCACGCGGCAATGGTGACGATGCCGGAAATAGTAGCGATGCGGGTAGCGGACCACGTAGCCAGGATAGCGGGGGCCGTAGTAGCGGCCGCCATAGTCGTAAAACGGACCTCCGCCGTAGAAGGGGCCACCGCCGTAGAAGGGGCCACCGCCGAACGGACCAAAGCCGCCGAACGGACCAAAAAAGCCGATGCCAGAACCGAAGTGTGCATCCGCAGGCGCGACCGTGGCTGCGGCGCAGGCGATGGCGATCACGGAAGCAAGGAACAGTTTTCTCATAGCAACCTCCCTGAGGTCCCTTCAGCCGAGAAACTTCCGCAGGAGCCGTATGTTCCCGATTGCTAATATTCTGTTGCGCGCCGACCTACAGATGTTTTTGCCGATTCCGCAGCCTCAGTTCCCGTCATACCTTCGACTTTCGCCAGCCAGCCCACCAAGCATCCCATTGAGAGCAAAACCAGCGCTCCCCCTTGGCCGGGTTAACGACCGTTTCGTCATAGTAGCGCTGACCTGGCATGTGATAGATACGGTCGCCTGTTTCGCTGATATTGCCCTTAATGTTGCATCCACTTGGCGAGCTAGGGCTACCCAGACGATGCACTGTGGGAAGGGGATGCTGTTCGGCTTGCGGCGGTATGAGATAGCTTGCCCCGGCAACACCGCAAAGCAAAACCGGGATCAGCGCCCGCTGCTCTAACAGCGAACGCCTATGCCGCCTTACAGGCTTCTGTTTTTGGAGGCCCATAACCCTCTCCCCATCGAAGAATGCGACTCTTGCTTGTTGGAGTCCAGATGGCGCTACCCAGCCGTAGGGGAATGGCGGGCGGGCGCTCCGGGGATAAGTAAAGCTCCTGTATTAGGAATCGCTATAGTTGTGTATCTTACGTGACTCGAATCAAGGGTTGCGGCCAAGCAATCAACGGGTTAATGGCAAGTTCACCTCGACTTCCGGCCACCTATAAACAGCTTCCTCTCGACCTCGGAATCGAGGTTGAAAAAGACGTCAACGGCATCGAAATGGGCGTGCTTGAAAATGGCATGGCCTATCTCACGCAAAGCGGCCTTTCCGCCATCTGTGGCGCGGCACGGTCTACCATCCAAGAGATCACCAAGGAGTGGGAAGACAACTTCGGCCTCGATCTCCAGCGCGGGCGGTCGCTCTATTTTTCCGACTACCTTAGGCAGGCAGGGTACGACGAGCCGACGCTCTTTATGGAGATATAGCGCAATGGTTCTACCCATTACGCTTATCCCGAACTCGTTTGCATGGCCTTCATTGAGTTCTTCGCCTTCGAAGCCCAGAGGGCGAATGACACAGCCCTTCTGAACTTCCGCAAGCTGCCAGGTACGGCCTCAATCAGTTCATCTATGACGCCCTTGGGTATTCACCGCTCAAGCACACGAGCGGCGGCGGCCCTCGCTTCGTCTAACCGGCCAAGCTTGGCGAGCGCAGCGGTCAGTGCGACCGCGCCATGGGTGGTTGGTCTCGACAATAAAGCTTTGGCATCGAAGCGTCGCAACCGGAGCGTGGCAGCAAAAGAAACCAGCGGGGACCTGCCTCGGAACAAATCATCGACGATCCTGTTGGGGCAGGAAACCGGAATGTGAAGGCAGTACAACAGACGAAGGGAAACCGAAGATGTCGAAGTCTTCCGACCGCACCGTTCCCGGCGAAGGCAAGATCGAAACCGGCCCGAAAACATCTCCGCAACAGGATCCGGTGGAGGGATCTCGCGAGACAATCGATCGCGAACTCGAGCAGACAGATGACGAATATAGTTCCGACGAGGCGGAACGCTCGCGCCGAGACGTGCAAAAAGAGGTGGCGGAAGAGACCGAGC
>NZ_RZPB01000771.1:0-2806 GCF_003998535.1 Mesorhizobium sp. M7A.F.Ca.AU.002.02.1.1
AGATTCAGGTGAGGCCGGCCTGCAAATGGCGGTTTCCTGCGCTTCCGGTTCTCACGTACGAAAAGTACGCTCCGCTCCGGTTCTCGGAACCCACCATTTTCGACTCGGCCTGACCTGAATCTAGACGCCGGCGCTGGAAAAGTGAATCGGACGAGTGGATTGGCCGCAATTGCTCAAGACCTGATTCAATTCACGCAACGATCCAACGAAGGAAAAACCCCATGGCCACCACAAAACTCCTCAGCGATGCCGAGGTCGAAAAGATTCCCGCCGTGAAAGCCGTGTTCGAAGACATCCGCGCGACGCGCAAATCTGATTTCGTCAACAATTTCTGGCGCGGGCTGGCCAATGATCCTCCGGCGCTGAAGCGGATCTGGGAACAGTTGAAGGTGGTGATGGTCGCCGACAGCGCCATCGATCCGCTGACCAAGGAGATGATCTACATCGCGGCGTCGACCGCCAATGGCTGCTCCTACTGCGTCCACTCGCACACGGCGGCAGCCCGCGCCAAGGGCATGACCGATGCGCAGCATGGCGAACTGGTGTCGATCATCGGGCTCGCCGGCCAGACCAACCATCTGGTGACGGCGATGCAGATTCCAGTCGATCCGCAGTTCGAGGTGAAGTGAGGCGTCACACCGGCCGGTAAACCTTCTCCGCCGTGTTCCAGAAGATATCCGCCTCGGCCACCGCACCATGCTTGGCCACCGCGTCGCGGTGCGCCTTGATCAGCTCAGCGTGGCTGGTCCACAGCTTCTCGATCGGGAAGTTCGAGCCGAACATCAGATGGTCGGCGCCCAGGATATCGATCGCGTTGTCTACGACATAGGCGATCAGCAGGGGATCGTTGCGGTGGACGAAGGTGCCGAGGCCCGACAGCTTGGCGTAAAGATTGGGCGCCGCCGACAGCGTTTGCAGGCCTGCCTTCCAGGCCTCGGTGGTTTCCGGTTCCATGCCGGTCAGCATGCCTGCATGGGTGAGGATGAAATTCGTTTCGGGGTTCTCGCCGACCAGCGTCAGGCCGTCCTTCATCTGGGCGGGGAAGAGCTGCAGGTCGAAGGACAGGCCATAATCCTTGAGCCGCGCCACATTGGCGCGCACTTTCGGGTCGATCACCTGATCGGCGGAGGCGGCGAAGCGGAAGGCCGGGGTCTCGTGCCAGTGCAACTGCATGCGCAGGCCGCGCAGCAGCTTGTATTTCATCAAGCGATCGATCTGAGGCCTGATATCGTCGACGGTCATGTCGGTGTAGCCGACGATGGCATGCGGCCAGCCGGTTTCGTCGGACGTCTTCTGCAGGAAAGCGACTTCCTTCTCGAAATCCTCCTTGGCCCAGTTGGTCTGGACGTAGACGGCCTTCTCGACGCCTGAATCCCTCTGGTCTTCGAGAAATTCCTCGATCGGATAGTCGCGCCGGATCGGTTCGTAGGGGCCGAAGATGCGCGGCACCATCGGTCCGACCAGCCATGGCTGATCCTGTTGGCGCCAGATGTGAAAATGTGCGTCGATGGTTTTCTGCATCATGAAACCCTCTTCCAGATTGTCGCCGCCGCCGGAGCAGGGCGGGCGAGCGACAGGATGAAATCGGTGAGACCGGCAAGCGACGAGCCGTCGACGAGATCGTCGAGGTCAGGCAGGATGGCGCGAAGTGCCGCCGTTGCCGGCCGGAAGCGCGGGTCGCCGGCCAAAGGTGTGGCCAGCGACAGCCGGAAGGCGCGGGCGCTCAGCCGCCGCATGGCTGTCTCCAACTCGGCATGATCGCCGCGTTCCAGCGCGTCGGATAGGATGACGATAGCGGCACCGCGTGCAAAGGCTGAAAAGCGCGGCACCGAGAGGAAGGCGAGCAGCGTCGGCCCCATGCGGGTGCCGCCGTCCCAATCGTCGACCTGGACAGCGGCGCGGGCCAATGCCTGGTCGCCGTCGCGGATGCGCAATGCCGTGGTGATGCGGGTCAGCCGCGTGCCGAAGGTGAAAATCTCGGCACGGTCCGCGCCTTGCACGGCGGCATGCGCCAGCTTGAGATAGTCTGCGGTGTGCAGCTTCATCGAGCCGGAAACGTCGATCAGCAGCAGCAGCTTGCGCGGCACGGTCTGGCGGCGGCGCAGCAGCGGCGAGGGCACGTCGCCATCGGCGCTGACGATTTCCCGCAGCGACCGGCGCAGATCGAGCTTGCCGCGCGAATGCGTGCGCACGGTGCGGAACGAGCGGCGGGCGGGCAAGGCTGAAGCGAGCCTGCGGCGGAAAGCGGCAAGGTTGTCGTCGTCGCGCTTGAAATCGCGGGTACTCAGTTGTTCGGCGCCGGAAGAGAGTTCGCCACCTTCCTGATGGCTGATGACCTCGATCTCTTCCTGGCTCGCACCGCCATCATCCTTGATGCGGGTTTCCTCGTCGGCGTCGCCTTCGACCACGGCGGACCTGTTGCCATAGAAATGGCTCTGGAAATGCGCTTCGAATTCGTCGCGGCGGTCGGGCGGCGGCGCCAGGGTGGCGAGGGCCGCCTCGCGGATGTCGGCCATCGAGCGTGGACCGAGCAACGTCACCGCCTGCATGAAGCCGGAGACTTGCTCGGGGGCTATGGCAAAGCCGTAGCGGCGCAAGAGCCTGGCAAAACCCAGGAATGGCGAGGCGGCGCGGGGGAAGCTTGTTTCCCGCATCATTCTGTGTCGCCCCCCTCTGTCCTGCCGGACATCTCCCCCTCAAGGGGGGAGATTGGCAGCTTCGGCGCTTCGCTCTGTTCGGCGACGTCAGCGATTAGCGAAAGCGGGGATGACATCCGATCTCCCCCCTTGAGGGGGAGATGTCCGGC
>NZ_RZPB01000772.1:0-2804 GCF_003998535.1 Mesorhizobium sp. M7A.F.Ca.AU.002.02.1.1
TCGTTGTGGCTTTGCGGCCAATGCCAGCTCCGTCGCAGCCGCCAGCCATCAACGATGTCACCCACCAGATAGATGATATCGGCATCGTGATATCGAAGGAAATCGATCAGGAACTCGGCCTTGGCCGCCTTCGAGCCCAGATGGACGTCGGAAATGAACATGCTGCGGAAAGTGCGGGGCTCTTGGCCGGACATCGCGATTTCACCGTTGCTTTCGCGAGCCTATGCCCCGATTCATGCAACAATCGTATGACGGTTGCGATTGGTCCAGCCGAAGGACTAGCTTGCCGGCCAAATCACAGGAGAAATCGTCATGGATCTTGGTATCCGCGGAAAGAAGGCCATCGTCTGCGCTTCGAGCAAGGGACTTGGGCGCGGTTGCGCCGTGGCGCTGGCGGAAGCCGGCTGCGACGTCGTCGTCAACGGACGCAATGCCGAGCTGGTGGCGAAAACCGCCGCTGAGTTGCGCGAGCGCTATGGCGTCACGGTGACGGAAGTCGTCGGCGACGTCTCGAAGCCGGAGGTGCAGAAGGCGCTGCTCGTGGCTTGCCCCGAGCCGGACATCCTGGTCAACAACAATGGCGGACCGCCGCTTCGCGACTTCCGCACGCTCGATCGCGAAAAGATCCTCGAAGGCGTTACCCAGAACATGGTGACTCCGATCGAGCTCGTGCAGGCCGTGCTGGACGGCATGGCGGCGCGCGGCTTCGGTCGCATCGTCAACATCACCTCGCTGTCGGTCTATGTGCCCATTCCCGGCCTCGACCTGTCGTCCGGCGCGCGTGCCGGCCTGACCTCGTTCCTTGCCGGCGTGGCCAGAACGGTTGTCGACCGCAACGTCACCATCAACAGCCTTCTGCCGGGCAAGCTCGACACCGACCGGCTGCGCGGCCCGCATGAGGCCGGCACAGTCGAAAGCCCTCAGGCCGCAGCCGCGCGCAAGACCCGCATCAGCGCCGATGTTCCGGCCAAGCGGCTCGGCACGCCGGAGGAATTCGGCCAGATCTGCGCCTTCCTGTGCTCGGTCCACGCCGGCTATCTGACCGGGCAGAACATACCGGTCGATGGTGGTCTTTACGTCAGCGCCTTTTGATCAACTTATCCGTGAAACGGTCGGATCCGTCCGTCAGACAATCGTTATAAGTATTTGATTGTTCAATACTTTCTACGCGCCGCCGGGTATTGCCGCCGGCGCGTCAATTAGCGTCGCGAAAAACCACGGCTGCATGCTAAAAGGGAATCTCCAGGCAGATTTCGAGGGAGCGGCCGCATGGAAGGCGAGAGCAAAAAGACGGCACGTTCGGACCTCGACGAAGCCGCCCTCTACTTCCACAAGCACCCAAGGCCGGGAAAGCTCGAGATACAGGCGACCAAGCCGCTCGGCAATCAGCGCGACCTCGCGCTCGCCTATTCCCCCGGCGTCGCCGCCCCCTGCCTGGAAATCCGCGACGATCCGGCGACCGCCGCCGACTACACCGCACGCGCCAATCTGGTCGGTGTCGTCACAAACGGATCGGCCGTGCTCGGCCTCGGCAATATCGGCCCGCTGGCCTCCAAACCGGTCATGGAAGGCAAGGCCGTCCTGTTCAAGAAGTTCGCCGGCATCGATGTCTTCGACATAGAGATCGACGCGCCCGCTATCGAGCGCATGGTCGAGACGATCTCGGCCCTCGAGCCGACCTTCGGCGGCATCAATCTCGAGGACATCAAGGCGCCGGAATGCTTCGAGGTCGAGGAACAGCTGAAGGCCCGCATGGGCATACCGGTGTTCCACGACGACCAGCACGGCACCGCCATCATCGTCGCTGCCGCCGTGCTCAACGGGCTGGAGTTCGCCGGCAAGACCATATCGGACATCAAGATCGTCACCTCCGGCGCCGGGGCTGCCGCCCTTGCCTGCCTCAACCTGCTGGTCTCGCTCGGCGCCAAGGTCGAAAACATCTGGGTCACCGACCGTTTCGGCGTCGCCTACAAGGGCCGCACCGATGAGATGGATCGTTGGAAAGACCCCTATGTGAAGGACACCGAGGCGCGCACGCTGGCCGACGTCATTTCGGGCGCCGACGTCTTCCTCGGCCTGTCGGCGGCAGGCGTACTGAAGCCGGAACTGCTCCAGCACATGGCGCCGAAGCCGCTGATCCTGGCGCTGGCCAACCCCAATCCGGAGATCATGCCGGAAATAGCGCGTGCAGCGCGTCCGGATGCGATGATCTGCACCGGCCGGTCCGATTTTCCCAATCAGGTCAACAACGTACTGTGTTTTCCTTACATTTTTCGCGGTGCGCTCGACTGCGGCGCCAGCGCCATCAATGAGGAGATGAAGATGGCGGCGGTGCGGGCAATCGCAGCGCTCGCACGCGAGGAACCTTCGGACGTCGCGGCCCGCGCCTATTCCGGCGAGACGCCGATCTTCGGCCCTGAATTCCTGATCCCTTCGCCCTTCGATCCGCGGCTGATCCTGCGCATAGCGCCCGCGGTCGCCAAGGCAGCCTGCGACACCGGCGTCGCGACGCGGCCGATCACCGACTTTGCCGCCTATATCGACAAGCTGAACCGCTTCGTCTTCCGCTCCGGCCTGGTGATGAAGCCGGTGTTCTCGTCCGCCAAGGCATCGAGCGCCAAGCGCGTCATCTATGCCGACGGCGAGGATGAGCGCGTGCTGCGGGCTGCCCAGGTGGTGCTCGAGGAAGGCATCGCCGAGCCGATCCTGATCGGCCGCCCGCACGTCATCGAAGTGCGCCTGAAGCGCTACGGCCTGCGCATCAAGCCCGGGGTCGATTTCGGCCTCATCAACCCGGAAGACGA
>NZ_RZPB01000773.1:0-2802 GCF_003998535.1 Mesorhizobium sp. M7A.F.Ca.AU.002.02.1.1
ACCTTAGTATCCAGACCGTCGCCATGCTCGCTTTCGCCGCTTTTGCTGCGGGCTTTGTCGATTCGATCGCCGGCGGCGGCGGGCTGATCACAGTGCCGGCGCTGCTGCTTGCCGGCTTCACGCCGGTCCAGGCGCTCGCCACCAACAAACTGCAAGGCATGTTCGGCTCGGGCTCGGCGACCATCCACTACGCGTCGAAGGGTCATGTCGACCTGCGCCGGCAATTGCCGTCGGCGCTTCTGGCCCTTGTCGGCAGCGCCATCGGCGCCTTGCTGGCGACGATCGTGCCGGGTGACATACTGCGGGCTGCCCTGCCCATCGTGCTGATCGCCATCGCGCTCTACTTCGCGTTCAAGCCCAACATGAACGATGTCGACCGCGCCGAGCGCCTGTCGCCGTTCCTGTTTGGATTGACCTTGGTGCCCGCCATCGGCTTCTACGATGGCCTGTTCGGGCCAGGCGCCGGCTCCTTTTACATGCTGGCCTTCGTGGCACTTGCCGGCTACGGCGTGCTCAAGGCGACGGCGCATACCAAATTGCTCAACTTCGCCTCCAACATCGGCGGCTTCATCGTCTTCGCGGCCTTCGGCGTCGTCTACTGGAAGATCGGTCTGATGATGGGCGTCGCCCAGTTCCTCGGCGCTCGCGTCGGCGCCAGCCTGGCCATGCGCATCGGCGCAAGACTGATCAAGCCGCTGCTGGTGATCGTATGCCTGGCGCTTGCTGTGAAGCTGCTGGCTGACCCGGCGAACCCGCTGCGGGCCTTGATTGGTGTGTGATCCCGCGCCCTGATAGGATGCCGCTGTTCGAATCATGTTGGAGAGGCAGACATGAATCTTAGCGCACCTACCCAGATCGTTTTTATCATCTCCGTTGTTATCGCCATCATCGGCGTTCTCGCCGCGCTTGGCGTTCTCTCATTCATTCCACTCGCATCGGCGTGGATCGTGCTTATTGCTTTCATCGTGCTTGCCGGCGGCTGCTTGATGCGCGGCGCCTGACCATTTCCCTTGAAGTGGGGACGAGGAGCGCCCGGCCAAAAGCCGGGCGCTTTTGATTCCGGCCCTTGGTCTGTTAGATTTGACTGGCGCGAGGATGGCCGATGCCAGTCAAGATGCAACCCCAGCAAGAGCAGGACCGGTCCGTCGCCGGGCGGTTTGAGATGCGCCGGCGCCTGCCCGATCCTCGACTTCAGGGCATTGTGTCGGACATTTGCGGCTATCGCGAAATGGCGCCCGGCCATATGCGCAACGTCGAATATGCGTCGCTCACCGTACCGCTGGTCATCAGCTTCGCCGAACCCTTCGCCATCGGCCTCGGCAAGGCGCCCGGCGACAATGACCGCTTCGCCAGTTTCGCCGCCGGCCTCTTTGCCGGACCGGTGGTGATCGAATCCTTCGGCGGCGCCTGCTGCGTCCAGGTCAACTTCACGCCGCTTGGCGCACGCCGTTTCTTCCGCCTGCCGATGAGCGAACTGACAGACAGCATGGTCGTCCTCGACGACGTGCTTGGCGCTCAGGGCTTGGCGCTGCGTGAATGGCTGGGCAATGCGCCGGATTGGACGACGCGTTTCGACATGGCCGAAGCCTTCGTCACCGCCCGTCTCGAGAAGGCCGCCGAGACGCCACTTGAAATCGCCTGGGCCTATGACCGCATCATCACATCCGGCGGCCGGACCCGCATTGCATCGATCGCCGAAAGGCTGGGCTGGAGCCGCAAACATCTCGCCGGCAGTTTTTCCAACGCCATCGGCATGGGCCCCAAGACACTGTCGCGCATCGTCCGCTTCAACCGCGCGCTCGGCCTGTCGAGGCAGCAGGCCGTCGACTGGGCCGATATCGCAGCCGATTGCGGCTATGCCGACCAGGCGCATCTGGTACGCGAATTCCGCGACCTCGCCGGCGAGACACCAACCGGAATCTCGGCCAGGTAACATTTCTTCAAGACGCCGGAACGGCCTTTACCCACAGTGGGGCATCGACCAACCCCACTGAAGGAGATCGACATGACCACCACCACCGAAGCGCCCCGCCTCTACCCCGCCTTGCGCTACAGGAACGCGGCAAAGATGATCGACTGGCTGGGCGAAGCCTTCGGCTTCAGCGTCCGGGCCCGCTATGGCGAAGGCGACGTCGTGCACCATGCCGAACTGGTCTTCGGCTCCTCGATGATCATGCTGGGCACCGTGCGCGACGACGACTACGGCAAGATGGTCGGCGAACCCGGCTCAGGCGGCGGCAAGTCGATCTACATCGCCGTCGATGATGCCGATGCCGCCTATGCCAAGGGCAGGAAGGCTGGCGCCACGATCATCCAGGAATTGACCAACCGCGACTATGGCAGCCGCGAGTTCATCTGCCGCGACCCGGAAGGCAACGTCTGGTCCTTCGGTACCTACTGGCCGAAGGCAGGCGACAAGGGCTGAGCCAACCGCGAATTACCGCGCCAGTGCAAAGATCGCGTCGCAGTCGAGATGGGTCTCCAGCTCGGCTGCGACCTCGTCCAGCGCCCGCTCGACCTCGGCTCGGTAATCGATGCCGCCGCCCTTGATGCCGAGGCTTTCGAGGAATCTTCCGCGAAAGCCGTCGGCGCCAAACAGACCGTGCATATAGGTGCCGATCACCTTGCCATCGACCGACACTGCCCCGTCATCGATGCCATTGATGACTGCAGACGGCCTCAGCGTATCCGGCCCGGTGGTGCGGCCGAGATGGATTTCATAGCCTTCGAGCGGCAGGTCGAACGGCACCGAACGGGCGCTGACGTTGCGCACCGTCTTTTCCGGCTCCATCACCGTTTCGA
>NZ_RZPB01000774.1:0-2802 GCF_003998535.1 Mesorhizobium sp. M7A.F.Ca.AU.002.02.1.1
GCACAGTTCGAGAGCTTTCTGACGCCATTTTCGAAGATCGTGACGCCGGACGTGGACTTGCCTACCGATTTTTCTTTTTGTCATCGCTGGGCCCAGCAGTGCGGCGGGGAAATATGGGCAAGTTACGACCGCAAGGTTGCCCACGCGGGAAGCCTGACCGTTTCGGCAGCCTATTCTGACCTCTAGATGTTCGCGTCCTTGTACGGCGTTGTACTGCATGTGAGCGGTTCAATCTGAGTTCGATAGTGACCTTGTCGCCACACATGACCTTATAGTGGCCTGAGAGCGAACGCCTAACCATTGCCGACGAGCAGCGCGCTGCGTACACTGCCTGTCAATCAAGTCAACGAGCCCCATTGAAGGGCCGGTGATTTATTGTAATTGCCTTAACTGTGACGGTATCGATTCTCGTAAGGTGGGATCGAATGAGAGTGCCGCGCGAGGCCTATCAATTGGCGGGTGTTTCGTTGCTTGCGTTAGCGGCGGCATCCACGTTGCAGATATCTGGCGCGGAAGCGTGCTCGGCTATCGCAAGCGGTGCTGGTACAACAGTCGGCTCAGGCATCTCGGCCGAAACGACGTTCGAAACGACATCGGTCACGGTCGAGTGCAGCACAACTGGAAACGTCCAGGATGTCGGCGGCGTATTCACGACGGGGTTCGCGGGATACAAGGGGCAAGCCAACGACTCGTCGACAGTCATCGTCAACGATTATGACGGAAACGGCGATGACATTGTTAGCATCTTTGGCGGTATCCTGGACAACAGCACGCCTACCCCCGTCATAAGTGGCCTGCCGCCGGTAACGTCATCGGCAACGACATCCTTGCAGTCGGCAGAGGGGACCCTCGAACTCTTTGGCGGCAACGACCGGTTCGAGATGTCCTATGGGGATTTGTCGGGCGATCCGTTCGCCCCAAATGTCGACGCCAATCTGGACGCCGGGGCGGGCGATGACACCGTTATCATCCAGGCCGGCAGCATCCACGACATCGATCTTGGAGATGGTGTCGACAGTGTCGTGATATCCGGCAGCGGCACACAGGTCGGCAATGTGACCGGTGGCATCGGTGACGACCTGATATCGGTCGGTATCCTCGAGGTCGAGGAAGGCGTTTTTTTCAGCGAGCCAATCGTCGGTATCATCTCTGGGGGTGAGGGCGGTGATACCATTACCATAGGGGGAGGCAACGTCGAGGCCGTGGATGCCGGGGCCGGCGACGACCAGGTCAGCATCGGCGGCAATACCGCAATCGAATTGGATATCGATGGAGAGGCCGGCAACGACACAATAACGGTCAGTGGCAACGCCACCATAGGCGGCAGCATTTTCGGCAACGATGGCAACGACACCGTCAACATCGACGGTGGAACCGTCGGCACAACCATATCGCCGGGCATCGTTGATCTTGCGGGCGGCGCCGACATTTTCAACATGACCGCGGGCCATGTGACCGGCTCGGTGTTCGGCGAAGGCGGCGGCAACACCTATACCGTCAGCGGCGGCACGGTCGACGGCTCGATCTATGCCGGCAGCCAGGACGACAGCGTATCGATCTCGGGCAACGCCAGTGTCGGCATCGACCCAGGTGAGGGTGGGGAGGGCACGGATTCTGTCGGGCTGGAGGATGGTGACGACACCTTCGACATGACCGGCGGCACTCTTGCGGGTGCGGTAAGCGGTGGTGCCGGCAATGATGTTATTACGCTGCGCGGCGGCACCATAAACAGTTTTCTGGAAGGCAACGACGGCAACGATCAGATATTGGTCTCCGGCGGCGTGCTTGCAGGAGAGGTCACCGGCGATGTCGGTGACGATCTGATTGTCATCAGCGGCGGCGCCATCGGATCCAGCGTTTCCGGCGGCGCCGGCTTCGACAATGTCTCGGTCACCGGCGGTACCATCACGGGCGGCATAGACGCCGAGCATGTCCATCTTTCGGGCGGCACGATCGGCGGTAACATTACCGGTCTTGGACCCGACACGCTCGTGATCGACGGCATCGGTGCGGTTGACCCACTCAGTTTGAGCGATGGCGTTCTGTTCAGCGGCACGGGCGCCAACGGCACCATCACCGGCACCAATCTCGCTGCCGGCGGCAAGAGCCAGAACTTTACCGGCTTCGACAATTTTTCCTCCGACAATTCCACGCTGCGCTTCAACGGCGGCATACAAGGCATCAACCACCTCAACCTGGGCAGTGGCTCGACGCTGTTCATCAACGGCAACGTCACCATGCCGGGTTCGATCATCGCGACGAATTCGCTGATCGACATGACGAATGGTGTCGCTGGCGATGTGTTGACGCTAGGCGGCCTCACCCTCAACGGTGCCAGCATCGGCCTCGACATCAACCAGCAGACATCTCAGTCGGATCAGCTCATTGCCGATGCGTTTTCGGCAACCGGCGCCAATACCATCATCGTCAACCTGCTCGGCACGCCGCAATTTGCCGAGCCGACCGACATACCGCTCATTGTTTCGGCCAACGGCCCGGTCACCGGGACGTTCAGCGTCGCAGGCGTGCCCGGCACACCGGGTTCGCTTTTCACCTATGCGATCGTCACAGGCCCGAATGGCAGCGTGTTCCTGCGTGCCACGCCAGTCAATTTTGGCATTGCGGCGGCGCCGACCAGTGCCACCAACGCCGGCGCGGTCACGGTGGCAATCGAGGCTCTTTACGGCATAAACCGCGACGCGCTCGACGCTGACCTCAACCTTTCGCCCGCATCCGGATCTGGAATGGTGCCGGTTTCGGAAAGCTTCGGGGTATTTGCCTCCGGCCAGTTCGCCCATACCG
>NZ_RZPB01000775.1:0-2800 GCF_003998535.1 Mesorhizobium sp. M7A.F.Ca.AU.002.02.1.1
GCCCAATCACATCAACAATGTCTGCGCCGTCTTCGACCAGAATGACGGCTGGTTCGACAACTGGCAGTCTGCCGCCGAGCGCACCCAACAGAAATATGGCATTCCCGTTCCCGTACTGATGGCGACGGTGCGCAAGGAATCGGGCTTCAAGAGCAATGCAAGGCCGCCGCGTACCAAGCTGCTCGGCTTCATTCCGTGGAAGCACGTCTCCACGGCCACCGGCTTCTCGCAGGCGCTGGACGGCACCTGGTCGCAATATCAGCGCGAGACCGGCAACTGGGCGGCGCGGCGGACGAAATTCGCCGATGCGGTCGATTTCGTCGGCTGGTATCATTCCAAGACATCTGACACCTACGGCGTCGCCCGCAACGACACCTACAATCTCTACCTTGCCTACTATCTCGGCTGGACCGCCTATGGCCGCGGCAACAGGGGCGATGCCGGTGTGCAGGGCTATGCCCGGGCCACCGACAAGATGGCGCGGGACTATGCCCAGCAGTTGAGCGAGTGCGGGAACTGAGCTTGCCGCATCGTTGATCTCGATCTTCGGACTGTCAGCTCGGCCTTTTGCCGCGCGGACGCTTTGGTGGCGTGCCAGCAAAACCGGGGCCATCGCCATGCGGCGCGTCGTCCGGCATACCTTCGTGCGCGGCGTGTTCCTTGTCGAACTTGATCACGGGCTCCATCTTGGCCAGCACGTCGTCGGAGAGCCAGCACAGGCTCATATGACCGTCGCCGAGATGCTTGACCGGCGGCACCTTGGTCTCGCAGAGATTGTCCGGCACCAGCTTCTTGTAGCCGCAACGGGTCTGGAACGGACACCCGGATGGCGGGTTCATCGCCGACGGGATGTCGCCTTCCAGCACGATGTGCTTCTTCACGACACTCGTGTCGGCGATCGGGATCGCCGACAGCAGCGCCTCGGTATAGGGATGATAGGGCGGTGCGAAGATCTGGTCGGTCGTGCCTTGCTCGACGATATAGCCGAGATACATGACGACGACGCGGTCGGCGATGTAGCGAACGACGGACAGATCGTGGCTGATAAACAGCATCGTCGTCTTGTTCTTGCGCTGGATGTCCATCAGCAGTTCGGTCACCGCCGCCTGCACCGACACGTCCAATGCCGAGACCGGCTCGTCGGCCACCACCACCTTGGCGTCACCGGCAAAGGCTCGCGCCACGCCGATGCGCTGCTTCTGGCCGCCCGAAAGCTGACGCGGCTTGCGGGTTTCGAATGCCCGCGGCAGCTTCACCAGGTCGAGCAGCTCCAGCATCCGCTTGCGGCGATCGGCAACCGTCTTGCCGACATTGAACTTCTCCAGCGTGCGGATGATCTGCGAACCGACCGAATGGCTGGGATTGAGCGTGTCGAACGGATTCTGGAACACCATCTGGATCGACGACACCGTGTCGACGCTCCGTTTGTCGATCCCCGTCGACTGGATTTCCGTGTTGCCCAGCGTCACCGTGCCGGCACTTGCCGTCTCCAGCCCGAGCAGCACCTTGGCCAGCGTCGACTTTCCGCAGCCGGATTCGCCGACGATGGCGACCGTCTCGGATTCGCGCGCCATGAACGAGATCGTCTCGTTGGCCTTGACGACGCGGCCCTCGCTCGAGCCGAACACCTCGCTGCCGCCGACCCTGTAATATTTTCTGAGGTCCTCGATCTTGAGCACCGGCGCGCCGGGCATGACGCGCTCATTGACCTTCTTGGCACCGGGTGGCAGCGCTTCCCAGTCGATCTCGTTGAAGCGCACGCAGCGCGAGAAATGGCCTTCATGACCAGCGACCTCGATCATCGGGATTTCGGCGGCGTTGCAGACACCCTCGACGAAATGGTGGCAGCGCGGGCCGAAATTGCAGCCCTTGGGCCGCTCGTGCGGCAGCGGCAGCTGTCCGGGGATGGAGATCAGCGGCCGTGAGTTCTTGTCGGCGCCCGGCAGCGGGATCGAGCGGAACAGCCCTTGCGTATAGGGGTGGCGCATCCGGTCGAACACGTCCTTGATCTTGCCGGTCTCCACCGCTTCGCCCGAATACATCACGGTGATGCGATCGCAGGTTTCCAGGATCAGGCCGAGATTGTGCGACACGAAGATCATCGACGTGCCGAACTTCTCGCCCAGCCCCTTGACCAGATCGACGATGCCCGCCTCCACCGTCACGTCGAGCGCCGTCGTCGGCTCGTCGAGCAAAAGCAGCGCCGGCTTCGACAGCAGCGCCATGGCAATGACGATGCGCTGCTGCTGGCCGCCGGAGAGCTGGTGCGGATAGGAGCGCATCATACGCTCGGGATCGGGCAATTTGACCGAGCGCACCATATCGAGGGCGCGTTTATAGGCCTCTTCCTTCGACACCTTGTCGTGGATCAGCGGCACTTCCATCAGCTGCTGGCCGACCTTCATCGCCGGGTTCAGGCTCGCCATCGGCTCCTGGTAGATCATGGCGATCTTGTTGCCGCGGATGGAACGCAACTCCTCGTCGGAGAGTTCGCCCATGTCCTTGCCCTGGAACTTGATCTTGCCGCCGACGATCTTCCCGATGTTGGAGAGGTCGCGCATGATGCCGAGCGACACGGTCGACTTGCCGCAGCCGGATTCGCCGACGATGCCCATCGCCTCGCCCGGCATGACGGTGCAGGAAAAATCCATGACCGCCGGTATCTCGCCCTTGCGGGTGAAGAAGGAGATCGACAGGTTCTCGATCTCGATGATCGGCCCTTTGGTTGGCCCGGGGGTCGGCTTGGCGGGATTTCGAACTGCCTCGTTCATGGGTCGCTCCAATCCTGGTTCTTCCAGGC
>NZ_RZPB01000776.1:0-2792 GCF_003998535.1 Mesorhizobium sp. M7A.F.Ca.AU.002.02.1.1
TTGCAGCGGTACTCAACCGCATGCTGGCGTGCGCACGCCCGGAGTCTGTCCGACATCAAGTCCGGCAGCTACAATCGGCAACTTCAAAGACCGAAATGCGTTCGATTTCATATCCGCGCACCAACGCCGCATCTATATGGCCGAGTTGGTGCGCTGCGCAGTATCGGCGGCGATATCTTTAGCAGCCGTTTACCGGAGCGCGATAGGTCCTGTGTATGCAATACTGTCGGATGACGTAAGGAACCGCCGTGCCGCACAGAGCAGCAGCCCTAGCCGGCCGTTCTACGCCCCGCCTGCATCGTTTCATGAGCGTGATGCTCGAACTGGCTCCGGGCGTTCTCGTGCCGCGTCAGGAAACGGAGTTGCTCGGACAGAGGGCGCTTGCGATTCTTGGCGATCGCGCGCCCGGCCCGATGGTGATCGACATGTGCTGCGGCTCCGGCAACCTTGCTCTGGCGATCGCCGCGGAAGTTCCGTCGGCCCGCGTCTGGGGGGTGGACGTGACTGACAGCACGGTCGCGCTCGCCCGGAGCAATGCCGAACGCTTGGCCCTTCAGGACCGGGTCACCATCCGGAAAGGGGATCTGTTCGGTGCGCTGGAGGGCGATGGGCTTATCGGCGCAGCGGACATGATTGTCTGCAATCCGCCCTATATCTCGACCGCGCGCCTCGAAGGCGAGAGCGCGCATCTGCTTGAGGGCGAGCCGCGCGAGGCCTTCGACGGGGGGCCTTACGGCATCTCGATCCAACAGCGGCTGATCCGGGACGCAACCGATTTCCTCAAGCCTGATGGCTGGCTGCTGTTCGAGTTCGGGCAGGGGCAGGACCGCCAGGTGGCTGCCCTGATAGCCAGAGCCAAGGCCTATGAACCCGTGACATTCGCCAAGGATGAGGTCGGAATGCCGCGTGTCGCACTCCTCCGCAAGCTTGGGAACGGTTCGCCCGCGATCTCATCCTCCGCGAGTTTGGCATGAGCCAGATTCGTCCCCTGCAGGCTGCGGATATTCCGGCCGTCGCCGGGCTCTTTCAAAGAACCTTCCGGGACGGTGGCAAGCCGCCGCCTCCGGCGCTCGAGACTTATCTGCGCTGGCACTATCTCGAAGGCCCGGTCTGCGATCCGGAGATCGCGTCTCTCGTCCATATTGCGAGCGAAGGCGACATTTCAGGCTTTGTCGGCGTAAATGTGCTGCCGATGAGGCATGGCCAGTGCAAGCTGCGCGCCGCCATCTGTGGTTCGCTCATGGTCGAACCGCGGGCGAACGACCCGATGGCCGGCGCAAGGCTGCTCAGGACATTCCTGGCCGGGCCGCAGGACATCTCCTTCAGCGAAACCGCAAATGCCCTCTCGACGCAGATGTGGACGAAACTGCGCGGGGTCGCCCTGCCGCAATACAGCCTGGACTGGATCCGGGTCATCCGGCCTTCGGCCTTCCTGCTCGATCTAGCCTCGCGGCGAGCCGGCGCCGTGCGCTTGCTTGACCCGCTCGCGCGCGGACTCGATCGCTATCTTCGCGGACGGATGCAGGAGAACGAGATGCGCTGGTCCGGGGTCCCGGAACTCTGGAATGGCAAGGGCGGCCTCAAGGTAGCCGAAATCGATCAAGCCGGTTTTGCGGCTCTTTTGGACCCGTTGACGCGGCAGTTCCCGCTCCGCCCCGACTGGAGCGCCGAGCAGCTTGCGCATATCCTCGCGGAGGCTTCCCAGAAGCCGGACTATGGTGATGCCGTGTTCGCGTCCGTCTCCTCCCCCAGCGGGGCGCTGGTCGGCGCCTTCCTCTATCACACCCGCCCGGGCAGGATGGCGCGCGTGCTGCAGGTTCTGGCCCTGCCGGGGCAAGCTGGTTCCGTCGTCGACTGCTTGATTGGCGATGCGGCGCGGCGCGGCGCCGCCGGCCTGCGCGGCCGGACGCAACCCGCTCTGCTCGCAGCGATGCTGGGCCGGCGGGTCGCCTTCACTCAACCGGCCTCGACCGTGGTGCATTCGCGCGACGAGGAGCTGGTGAACGCGTTTCTGAGCTCGCAAGGCTTCTTCAACGGGCTGGCCGGCGAGCGCTGGAATCGCTTGGCCGGGGAGCAGTTCGAATAGGCCGTCATTTGCCCGCGCGGCGACGTAATCCCGATGGTCGCGCCGATCTCAGCTGGCGATTTCCTCGACGGGGCGGACGAGCTGCGGGCCAAGGTGCAGATGGCGCGTCGCCCGGCGCTTGGCGGCGATATCGGCCCAGACGCGTTCGACCTCGACCGCAGTCAGCTTCGCGGCGGCGCCGACGTCCGCGGCTGAAAGGCCGTTATTCAGGCCGAAGAGGCAAATATCCATGCGGTCATAGGGCAGGGAGAAGTAGAACTCTTCCTGCGTCTGCTCGAGGGAATAGGTGTCGGTCGTCGGCGCCCTGCGGCAGATTTCCTCGGGAATGCCGAGATGGGCGGCAAGCGCATAGACTTGGCTCTTGTAGAGATGGGCGATCGGTTTGACGTCAGCCGCGCCGTCGCCATTCTTCACGAAGAAGCCTTGGTCGTATTCGAGCCGGTTCGGCGTGCCGAGCACGGCGAAATTCAGCCGGTCGGCGTGATAGTACTCGATCTGTTTGCGCGTGCGCTGCTTCATGTTGGTGGCGGCGACGATGCCGAGATAGACCGCCGCCGACATGCGCAGCTTCGTCTGCCGGCCTTCGGGGTCCTGCACCACCAGCGAGGAGATGTTGTAGCCCTCCCCGGCGAGCGAATTGGCGATGACGATCTTTGAGGCCCAGCCCGGCCCGTATTCCGGCACCAGCTCGCGGATGAAGGTATCC
>NZ_RZPB01000777.1:0-2777 GCF_003998535.1 Mesorhizobium sp. M7A.F.Ca.AU.002.02.1.1
GCCCATATTGGCGATTTCGCGGCTGCGCAGGTTGATCTCGGCCGGCGAGCCGGCGCCCTCGACGATGACCAGATCGGCGCCCTCGCCGACCTTGCCCCAGGAGTCCAGCACGGCGTCCATCAGCCGGCCCTTCATCGCCTGGTAGTCGCGCGCCCGCGCTTCCCCGAACATTTTGCCCTGCACGATGACCTGCGCGCCGACATCGGTCTGCGGCTTCAGCAGCACCGGGTTCATGTGGACCGATGGCGCGACACCGCAAGCGATCGCCTGCAGCCATTGCGCGCGGCCGATCTCACCGCCGCCGGCATTGTTGTCACCTGGAATTTCGGCGACGGCGGCATTGTTCGACATGTTCTGCGGCTTGAACGGCCGCACCTTCAGCCCACGCTTTTTTGCCGCGCGGCAGAGGCCGGCGACCAGCACGGTCTTGCCCACGTCGGAACCCGTGCCTTGCAGCATGATCGCTTTGGCCATCAGTCCCTGCCCTGCGCCACGGTTCCGGTGATATCGGATTTCTGCGCCAACGGCCCGCCGCGCCAGATGTACAGCGCCAGCAACGGGTCTTTGCCCGTGCGCATGGCGTGATTGACGTTGGAAGCGTGATGAACGACCTCGCCGGCCGTACGCATGCAAAAGCCGCTCTCGCCCATGCGCCATTCGGTGCCGCCGGTCAGCGGAATGTAGATTTCCTCGGCGACGTGATGGTGGTCGGGATAGACGATATCTGGTCCAAGAATCAGCAGGCCGGCGGCGGCCGCGTCATTGGCAAAGTGGCCACGTGTGCCGAACACTTCCAGCCAGCCGTAATTCTCGATGAACTCTTTCCCGAAGTCCGCCTCGCCATAAGTCTGCCCCCAGCGGAAATCATTCCGACGTTCGGCAAGCAGTTGCACCAGCGGCTTGGCATCCGGAGGCGCCAGTTCGGCGGCGCGATCGAGATGGCGCAGGCAGGCAAGCGGACGCGGCTCCAGCGTGCGAGCCGGCATGTCCCAGCCGATCCGGGCCACGGCATCGCGCATCAGGACGTGATCCACGGTCGCAAGGTATGCGTGGAACCGGCCCAGCAGTTCATCGAATTTTGTCGTCATATCTTGCTCCGGACATGCATTGATGCACAGCCGCTCCGCAGGGGATCGGGTTGCGCGGCGGCATCATTGGTCTAGATTGGTGCGCGCGCAAAGCCAAAAACAACAGGCCAGCGAGCTAGCTGGCCAGCACACAGGGAGCACGCCATGGACGCCGCGGTCGATGCGAGCACCAGCCAATTCGAACTCAACGAGGAGCAGCGCGCCATCCAGGAGATGGCGCAGGCCTTCGCCGCCGACCGTGTCGCACCGAATGCGCTCGATTGGGACCGCAACAAGCATTTCCCGGCCGACGTGATCCGCGAGACCGGTCCGCTCGGGCTCGGCGGCATCTATATCAGGGACGATGTCGGTGGCTCGGCACTTGGCCGGCTCGACGCCGTGCTGATCTTTGAGGCGCTGTCGCACGCCGATCCGGCCTTTTCGTCCTTCATCTCGATCCACAACATGGTGGCCTCGATGATCGACCGTTTCGGCAATGACGAACAGCGCCAGCGCTTCCTGCCCAAGCTCACTTCGATGGAATGGCTGGCCAGCTACTGCCTGACCGAGCCAGGCTCCGGCTCCGATGCCGCGGCGCTCAAGACCCGTGCGGTGAAGAGCGGCGGCGACTATGTGCTCAACGGCACCAAACAGTTCATCTCCGGCGCCGGCGACAGCGATGTCTATGCCGTCATGGTGCGCACCGGCGCGGACGGGCCGAAAGGCATTTCCACCATCGTCGTGCCCAGAGATGCGCCGGGCCTCTCCTTTGGGGCAAACGAGCACAAGATGGGCTGGCACATGCAGTCGACCCGCCAGGTCATCTTCGAGGATTGCAAGGTGCCGGCGGAGAACCTTCTGTCCGACGAAGGCGCTGGCTTCGGCATCGCCATGGCCGGGCTCGACGGCGGCCGGCTGAACATCGCCGCCTGTTCGCTGGGCGGCGCGCAGTCGGCGCTCGACAAGGCGCTGTCCTACACCGCCGAGCGCAAGGCTTTCGGCTCGAAGATCAATCAATTCCAGGCGCTGCAATTCAGGCTGGCCGACATGGAGACCGAGCTGCAGGCGGCGCGTATCTTCCTTTATGCCGCCGCCTCGAAGCTCGACCGCAAGGCGCCGGATGCTGGCAAATGGTCGGCGATGGCCAAGCGCTTCGTCACCGACACCGGCTTCAATGTCGCCAATGACGCACTGCAGCTGCTCGGCGGCTACGGCTACCTGCACGACTACGGCATCGAGAAACTGGTGCGGGACCTGCGCGTGCACCAGATCCTCGAAGGCACCAACGAGATCATGCGCGTCATCATCGCTCGCGCGCTGATTGGCCGTTGAAGCCAGCAACTCTGGGAGACAGACAATGACGACGATCGCCTTCATCGGCCTCGGCAATATGGGCAATCCAATGGCCGCCAATCTGGTCAAGGCCGGGCATGCGGTGAACGGTTTCGACCTCGTTCCGGAAAACCTCACCGTCGCCAAGGAACATGGCGTGACGATTATGGCGAATGCCTTGGCCGCGGTGAAGGATGCCGACGTGGTGATCACCATGCTGCCTGCAGGCAAGCATGTCCTCTCCGTCTACGAAGACATCGCGCCCAAGGCCAGGCAAGGCGCACTCTTTATCGATTCCTCGACCATCGACGTCGAGTCAGCCCGCAAAGCCCACGCCGTCGCCAGGAAGCACGCGCTGTCGTCGATCGATGCACCGGT
>NZ_RZPB01000778.1:0-2752 GCF_003998535.1 Mesorhizobium sp. M7A.F.Ca.AU.002.02.1.1
GACAGTAACAGGGACAATGCGGTGCTGACGCCCGACACGCTTGAGCGTGTAGCGCAGGATTGCCCGAACCTGATCGGCTTCAAGGACGGCGTCGGCGATATCGAACTCCTCACCGCAACACGCTACCGCATGGGCGACCGGCTGGTCTTCATCGGCGGCATGCCAACGGCCGAAGTCCATGCCAGTGCCGCGGCTGCGATCGGCATGACGACCTACTCCTCGGCGATCTACAATTTCGCGCCCGAGATCGCGCTGCGTTTCTTCAATGCTCTGCGCGCCGGCCGCACAACGGAAGTCGGTGATCTCATCCGCTCGTTCTTCCTGCCCTACCTCGCCATCCGCAACCGGCGCGCCGGCTATGCCGTGTCGATCGTCAAGGCCGGTGCGCGTATTGCCGGGATCGACTGCGGCCCGGTGAGATCGCCGCTGCTCGACCTGACAGCGGACGAAGAGCGGCAGCTCGCGGCTCTCATGCACTCCTGCAAAATGCCGGTCGCGGAGCTGGCGTAGCACGGGATGATTTGCGGGAGCGGATCGAAGACCGGAACTGACGGCTTGCTACGATCTGGCGTGACCATCGACCATGCGGCGGTAACGCTCGCGCCCCGCCTCCAGATGCTCGCGCAAGGTGAAGCGGGCGGCTTCGACATTCTGCCGCTCGATGGCCTGATAGATGCGGCGGTGCTCCATCTGGACCTGCTCCAGATAGTGCCGCCGCTGCTCCGGCGTTTCGTCGCGCGGGCGCATCAGCTGGCGTGGAATGAGGACAGGTCCGAGAAAGTGCATAAAGCGTTCGAAATAGGGATTGCCGGTGGCCGAGGCGATCGCTCGGTGGAAGGCAAAGTCGGGCTCGATCGCGCTCTCGCCCGCCGCGATCGAGGCGTCGATGGCGTCGAGGCAGTCGCGCATGCGGGCAAGGTCGTCGTCGCCGCGCTTCTCGGCGGCGATGCCGGCGGCTTCTTGTTCCACCGCGAGCCGAAGCTGCAGCACGTTCTGGACTTCCGTCAGCGAGTGCAGCTCGTCGGAAACGATGCGGAATGTGGTGTTGGCCTCATGGTCGGCGACGAACACGCCGGAGCCCTGGCGGCTGACGACAAGGCCCTCCGATCGAAGGGAAGCCATGGCTTCCCGGATCACCGTGCGGCTGACCCCGAATTGCGCGATCAGTTCCTGTTCGGTCGGCAGTTTCTCGCCGCTGGTCATATGGCCGGCGCGTATTTCGCGCGCAAACCAGTCGGCAACCTGCGCCGTGCGGCTGATCTGCGGGGGAAGGCCAAAGGAACGTTTCATCGCCATCAAGCAATAAACGAACCTCTGTCCTTGGCAACCCATTATTTATACGGTGATATGATGACATTTGCGACGCGTTGGACACGACCAATCTTCATTCGCCTTATCAGCGCCGCGCGAACATGTCCGCGGTCTCAGTGAAAGGACAGGGCGTGATGATCCCCCAAAAACCGGTGCTGTTGACCGGAGCCTCCGGCACGATCGGACGGCTGCTCTCGGCCAGGCTGGCGGCGCTCGGCTGGACCTTGCGGCTGACCGATGTCGTGCCCTTGCCGATCCCGTTGCCGCCAAACGCAAGCTTCGCCATCGCCGATCTCGAAGACCAGCAGGCGGTGAACGATCTGGCAGAGGGCTGCGGCCTGATCCTGCATTTCGGCGGCATCTCCACCGAGCAATCCTTCGAGACCGTGCTCGGCCCCAATCTTCGCGGCGGTTTTCACATCTATGAGGCGGCGCGCAGAGAGGAGGCGCGGGTGGTGTTTCCATCTTCGGTGCATGCGGTCGGCCTTTACGAGCGCACCGAGATTCTTGACCAGGACTGCCTGCTCAGGCCGGACGGCTATTACGGCCTGTCGAAAGCCTATGGCGAGATGCTGGCGCGGCTCTACTTCGACAAGCATGCGGTGGAAAGCGTGTTGATCCGCATCGGCTCGGTGCTGCCGGAGGTTCCGGACGAGAGGATCCTGTCGACCTGGATATCGCATGACGATTTTGTGCGCCTGATCGAGCGTTGCGCCGAAGCGGATCGTGTCGATTGCTCAGTCATCTGGGGCCAGTCCAACAACAGCCGCGGTTTCTGGCGGCACGATGCCAGGCTGAAGCTCGGCTGGACGCCGCTCGACAGTTCCGACAGCCAGGCCGAGCGGGTGCGCGGCAAGGTGACGGACAATCCGGTGGTCGAGCGCTACCAGGGCGGCAAGTTCATTGTGGTGGACTACAGCCGTGCAGACTTTCCGCCGCGTTCGATGTTCCCGGACGACTAGGCCGTCACCGCCGGCAGCGGGCCTCGCCCGGCGATCAAATCCGCCGCCTTCTCGGCGATCATGATCACCGCTGCATTGGTGTTCGAAGACACGATGCTTGGCATGACCGAACTGTCGCAGACGCGCAGGCCCTGCAGTCCGCGCAGACGAAGTTCTGGATCGACGACGCTCCCGGTATCACCGCCCATGCGGCATGAGCCGACCGGATGGTAGGCGCTGCGGCCATGTTCACGGGCGAAGGCTTCGAGCGCTGCGCGCCCCTGCATTGCTGCGCCGGGAAGATGCTCGCGGCTGATGTATTTTGAAAAAGCCGGCTGCGACAGGATCTCGCGGCTGATCTCGATGCCGTCGATGGCGCGCTCGAGATCGTAGCGCTCGGCGAAGGGATTGGGGTCGATGATCGGCGGATCGCGCAGATCACCCGATCGCAGCGTGACGCTGCCGCGCGAGCGGGGGCGGACATGGTAGCTATTCAGCGT
>NZ_RZPB01000779.1:0-2750 GCF_003998535.1 Mesorhizobium sp. M7A.F.Ca.AU.002.02.1.1
CGAAATATTTACCGAAGAATTTTTCCGACCCGCCGAACGAGCCGTATTTGGCCAGTTTCTTCAAATCGACCTTGTTCAGCACCGCGCCGACGATCTTGTTGGCGACATAGGGTTCGGATTCCAGCATCGACCTGACCATCGCGCGCGGGGTGCGCCCCCACTCGGTGACCAGTACAAAACCGTCGACCAATGGCGCGAAGGCCTTGGCGTCGACCACCGGTCCGAGCGGCGGCAGATCGACGACGATGTATTCGAACGTCTCCTTGGCGTTCTCGATGAAGCGCCGCATGCCGGCCGAGGAGAGAAGTTCGCTGGTATGCGAGAAGTGACCGCGCAGCACCGCCGGGATGATCGCCAGCTTCGTCTGCCTGTCGATCTTGCCGACGGACTGCCAGGTCTGGCCGCCGACCACCGCTTCCATCAAGCCCTGCTCGGTTTCCATGCCAAGGCCTCGGCTGAGGCCGGGATTGCGCAAGTCGCCGTCGATCAGCAGCGTCTTGGAGCCATTGGCGGCAAGCAAGCCGGCGAGATTTGCCGCGACCGTCGACTTGCCCTCGCCGGGAAGCACCGAGATGATGCCGATGACGCGGCTGCCTTGCCCTTCCATCACGACGTCGAAGGCGATCTTGGCGCTGCGCAGCGTTTCGGAGAACATCGAGGCTGGAGAATCGATGCTGACCCGCATGCGCGCCCGCTTTTCGGCTGAAGACAGCGATTGGGTGGTCTTGGCGTCCACCTGGGTCTCGCCCGGCTTTTCTTCCTTGCCGAGCTTGCCGCCGATCGTCGGCAGGTAGCCGAGGAATTTCAGGTTGACGCGGTCGCGCACGTCCTCGCCGGTCCTGAAGAAGCGTTCGTTGAACTCGTTCAGGCCACCAAAGCCGGCGCCCATCAGCAGGCCAAGCACCAGCGAAAGTCCGAGCACGACGATGGTGCGCGGGCTTGAGGCCGTCATCGGCATCGACGCGTCGGAGATGATGCGGATCTTGCCGACCGGGAAGGACTGCTGCTGCGCGGCTTCCTCGTAACGACCCAGGAATGTCTGATAGAGCGTGGTGAGCGCCGTCGCCTGCTGATCGAGTTCACGCAGCTTGACTTGCGTCTGGTTGTCGACGGAACTCTTGCCTTGCGCGGCCGCGACGTTGGCCCTGAGCGCGGTCTCGCGTGCCTGCGCCACCTCATATTCGTTGCGATAGCTTTCGGTCAGCTGCTTCAGCTCGCCGAAAATCTGCGTCGATATGTCGGCCTTCTCCTTGGAGAGAGCCACCGCCTGCGGGTGCTCGGGGCCGAAATTCGCCTCGACGTCCTGCAGCCGCTTGGCCACTGTGAGGTAGCGGGTCTTGAGCGCCGATATGACCGAGCTGCTTGGCTGGTCGCTCGATATGGCGGCATCCTTGAAAGCGTTTTCGGAGCCGCTGTCGACGATGGCCTTGTACTGCTGGTAGCGGGCGCTGGCGCGTGCGGTGTCGGCCTGCGCCACGATAAGCTGGGCGTTGAGGTCGGAAAGCTGCTTGTCGCTCATCAGCTGGCCATCGCTGTTGGCGGCCAGCCCATGTTCGGCCCTGAATTTCTCAACCGCGAGCGAAGCTGCCTGCGAGCTCTGGCGCAACTCCGTCAACCGGCCCTGCAGCCAGACCGCAGCCCGCTCGGTGGCATCGAAGCTGGCATCGAGCTGATCGGCGAGATAGGCATCGGCATAGGCCTTGGTGATGGCGTTTGCCAAGGCCGGATCCGTCGCCTGATAGCCGAGCGCGATGACGTAGCTTCGGCCGACGCGTTCCGCCCGGATCTCGTTCTGCAGCTTGAGGATCGCGTAGTCGCGGCGCGACGTGGCGATCAGCGCATCGCGGGCGGCCGGGTCGAGCTTGCTGAAGTCAGCGCCACCCGGCATGGAAGAGCTGGGGCGGACATACTGGATCAGGCCGCGGATGAGGCCTATGCCTTGGGCAAGCGCCGACTGGGGCGGATTCATGAACGTGTCGTTCTGGTCGAGCTTCAGCTTGTCGACGACCACGGCGGCAAGCCGCGTCGAGGTCAGGATCTCGATCTGGCTCAGGATGGCGGAATCGGTCTGCATGGTTGTCGACGTCGCCGAAATGTCGTCGACGATCTTGTTCAAGCCCTCGTCGATCAGCACGCTGGCGATCGACTGATATTTGGGCGGCGTTGTCTGCAAATAGAGCAGGCCCAGGAAGAGACCGATGACGGCACACACGGCAACCACCTTGGCCTGCCGTGCGGCCATGCCAAGCAGCCGCTCGATATCGATGAAGTCTTCGCCGTCTCCTGCGTCCGAATTCGGCAATGGCATCCTCTTGTCGAGAGGAAAGTTGGCATAATTCATCTTCGGTCCAATTCTAGAGCCGGTCCTATTCCGATTGATCGCAATTGGCTCTATCTTACTGTTTCAACATGATCTTTTCCGGAAACCGGGACCCACTTTCAGGGATCATGCCTTGGCTTGCAGGCGCCTCGAAGATCGGGAGCATCGCCAGAGCAATGCAAGCGTCGTGCCAGACGGAGAGAACCTGCCGGCCCCTCTTCGCCGGCCATCCGACGATACTCCCGAAAGATGGGCATTATGCGGCTTCTTCCTGGCGTTCATGCGACCGGACGAACTCCTGAAGCATCTCGAAAACCGGACCCTTCATGTCGTCGCGCGCCAGCGCGAAGGCGATGTTGGCCTGGATGAACCCTTCCTTGGAACCACAGTCGAACATGCGGCCGAGGAAAGGCTGGGCGAAGAACGGCTG
>NZ_RZPB01000077.1:0-13951 GCF_003998535.1 Mesorhizobium sp. M7A.F.Ca.AU.002.02.1.1
CAAGGGAATCGCAAAACCGAATTGCAGGAAAACAGCGTCCAAATACCGCTAATCCTGCAATTCCAAAGCCGCTATCCGCCTCAATCAACAGGCCAGATCAATGGCTTGCGGATAGTTCACGGCCGACGACGTCGCGATGATGGCGCAAGCCATGGCGCGGCTGCCCGAGCCGCCCGGTCTCGCCTTCGTCTGCGGCTCCAATGCCTTCGTTTCCGCGGCAGCCCAGGCGCTGATCGATGCCGGCGTTGCAGCCGAAATCATCCGCACCGAACGCTACGGAGTTTGAGCGGACGCCGCCTTGCGAGAAAGGTTCGTCGGATTCGCCTTCAGCCGATCGGCAAGAAACCCGCCGACAGCAACTGGAAAGGCAAGGCGCCATAGGCGGCCACCGTGGCCGCGTCGTTCCACTCGCGAAACTGTCGCGATGGTCGCGCCTCGAGCGTCAAGGCAACTCGCGCGCCGTCGAGCGTCACCTTGCCGCGAAAATGCAGCACGCGTTCCCTGCCGGATCGGCTGATAGCCACGGCACGCAGGCGAGCGATATGCTCGCCACCGTCATTGATCTCCATTTCGATGCGGCGCCGGACCGGCGGAACGCCGATCCTGACGGTGATGTCGAGCATCATGTCGCCGGTCGTTTGCGGACAGGCGATGGCCTGCGAAAACACCAGAGGCTCCGATGCGGCTTGCGGCTTGCCCGCGGCCGGTCTCCCGCGCCAGGGTTTGGCGGGCGGCTCCTGCTGCAACCGGCCCTTCTTCCGCTTCAGGCGCAACTGCTTGGCAAGGCCGCGCGACAGCCAGACCAGGCCGCCGAAATCCGTGCGCGGCTTGGCTTGCAGAACCGACGACCAACGCGACAGGCCAGCCCGGTCGGCCATCTCGAAGATTCTGGCCATTGTCCGTTCCGGCACCGGAATGCCGATCTCGAACGCCAGATAGGATAACGCCACCGCCGCTGGAACCGCCAGGCCGCGTCTTCCGACGATGTCGAGGAACATCCCCCAATCGACGTCTTCGGCATGGATGGCGACCGCGCAGTCGACAAGCCAGTCGCTGTGGGTGTGGGCGTCGAGGCCGCCATGGGCGATGGCCAGTGCCATGCGATCGGCCGGCGATGGCACGAAGACCGCGACGCCGCTGAATTGTGCCGGGACCGCCCGTTGCCAGATCGCCAGGTCGTCTTCCGCGCTCGTCTGCGACCCATCATAGCCGAGCTGGTGCAGGTCGATGTCGCCGAAACGGCCCTTGAAGAAGTTCATCGACCGCAGCGACGCCAACCGGGTTCGCAGATATTGCGCGCTGACGCCCGAGGCGATCTGCCAGTCGCGGTCGCGCAAGATGTCGAAGACGGCAGCCATGTCGCGCGGGCGCACCAGTATGTCGATGTCATGCGCCACCCGACCACGCTGCGCCGACGCGTTCAAGGCAATGCGGCTGGCGCCCTTGATCAGCATGATGTCGGCGCCGCCGTCGGCCATCGCCTTCAGCGTCGGCTCGGCCTCGCGCATCGCCATGCGCGACTTCGTCCACAGCATCTTCTGCAGGCCGACGAGGCGCGGGTGCGCGGTATGCCCGGCCAGTTTTCTGCCGAACCTGTCGGAGATGGCGGCGAGCAGACGATGTTCTCGAAACGAGACGAGGTCGATGTCGTTCTCGTCGAGCCAGCGCGCGGCGCAGGCAGCGGCTGCGTCCTCATCGGAGAGCAGCGCCGCCTTCAGCAACAGGTCCAACTGGCCGGTGGGCCACGACCAGCCATAGTCCGGGAAGCGGCGGCTGATGCGGCGAACAGGCCTGGCGTTCAACTGGAGCCCGCCTTGTTCTGGGCCCGCCGCTGCATGGCGAGCCTTGCGACCTGGATATAGCCCCGGTCGCGTGCCGGATCGCGGCCGTAGGAAAGGCTGCCCGGACGGATGCGGCGCAATGCAAGCACGTCGTCGAGCATGGCAAGTACAAAGCCTGCCTCACGAACCCGGGCGATCCAGTCGATCATCTCGCCGCGACCGCCTGGTGGGTCGATGATGGGACCGACGCTCTGCACCACCTCCTGGCGGATCATCATCGTCGTGCGCGACCAGCCCGCTCCACTGGCCGCATCGGGCAAATCGGGGCTGTCGCCGCGAAACGTCCGCCAGTGCGTAAAGACGCCCGCTGTCCCGGGATGACGGCCGAGATAGGCCAGTTGCTGTTCGATCTTGTCCGGCAGCCACAAATCGTCGGCATCGAGCGTCGCGATGAGCGGCGTCGAGAGTGCCGCAATGCCACGGGTCGTTGCGCTGCCGGGTCCGGCATTGTCCTGTCGCAGCACCGTCACCGGCAGGTTCATCGCATCGATCACCGCGGCCGTATCGTCGGTCGAACCGTCATCGACCACGACGATGGCCTCCGCTTTTGCCGTCTGGGCCAGAACGGAGTTCAGGGCAGCGCCTATGGTGGCGGCCGCGTTGAAAGCCGGAATGACGACGCCGTAGCCTGCCATCAAAGGAACCGCCACTGCGCGAGATCCTTGAAGTCGAAGATCCCCTCCACCCGGCGCAAGCTGGGATCGGCCTTGCGACGCTTCATCGACTTGTGAATGGCGCGCATGAACTCGCGAAAGGGCACATCGGCTTCCTTGGTCATGTTGCCGGGATGACGCCTGTAATAGAGAGCCACCGTATCGGGCATAACGTATTTTGCCTGGCTCTCAAAGATACGCAACAGATAGTCGGTGTCCTCGGCCTGTTTGAAATCCTCGTCGAAACCACCGGTGCGCTCGATGAGGTCTCGCGCGAAGATCCCGGCGGACAGGTGGATCCCTCGCACGGTGATGGAGTGGCTGTCGGCGGCCGGTTCCAGTGTCTCGCCATCTATCTTGTCGACCAGCGTCATGCGCGAATAGGTCAGCTCGAGGCCAGGATCCTCTTCGAAGCAGGCGAGATCCGCCTTGAAGCGGCCTATCGGGGAGATGTCGTCCGAATCGAGAAACGACACCAGACGCGTCTGCGGCAGCAACTGCTTCAGCCCGGCATTGCGCGCCTTGGTGACCCCGCCATTGATCTGCTGGAAAAGACGAATGCATGGGGCCTCGTCGATCAACGACCGTACGACGGCTGCCGAGCCATCGGTCGACCCGTCGTCGATGACGATGATGTCGAGATCGATGTCTTCGCGCTGCCTGAGCAACGAGCGCAGCGCCAGGCCAACGAATTGTTCGCGATTGTAGACCGGCATGATGACGCTCAGCCTCATCGGCGTCTCCAGCAGCGTTGCGGGCTTGGCTGATCCGAGCCGATTGTCTCGAGCATCATGGCATCCGCCAATCGGCGGGACTCTTCAATTCGAAGATGCCCTGGACCTCTCGCCGTGACGGATCGGCCTTGCGCCGCCGCATCGACTTGTGGATTGCACGCAAGTGGTTGCGGACCCTGCCGCTATGTTCCTTGGTGACATTTCCGGCGTGGCGTCGGTAGTAGATCGCGACGGTGTTCGGCAATTCGTAGCGCGGACCGGTTTCGAAGACTCGCAACAGATAATCCGTGTCCTCGGACTGCTCAAAGTCCTCGTCGAAATGGCCGATGCGATCGACAAGCGTTCGACTGAAGAGAGCGGTGCTCAGCGAAATTCCGCGAAGCGTCATGGTACAGCAGTCCGCCTCCGGCTCGAGCTTCTCGTCGTCGATCCGGTCGACCAGCGTCATCAGCGAATAGGTTAGCTCAAGCCCGGAGGTAGCCTCGAAGCGGGCGAGATCGGCCTTGAACCGTCCGGCCAGCGAGATGTCGTCAGAATCCAGGAATGACACGAACTCCGCATCCGGCGGCAGTTGCCGCAGCCCGGCGTTGCGCGCCCTGGCCACGCCCATGTTCGATTGCTGGAAGAGTCGGATGCAGGGGTTTTCGCCCATCATCGAGCGTACGGCCTCAGCAGAGCCGTCGGTCGAACCGTCGTCGATGACGATGATGTCGAGATCGGCGGCGTCCCGCTGCCGCACCAGCGAGCGCAATGCCGAAACGACATAGCGTTCACGGTTATAGACGGGCATTATCACGCTCAGTTTCACGAAGCGCCCCGCACAAGAAAGTCCGCAATCGTGCCGGCTATCTCCTGTGGCTGCGTCCCCAGCGACAGACGATAGCATGGCAGCAGGCGGGTCAGGTCGCTGAAGAAGCGAAAGCCGCTCTCCCGCTCGCCCGGCATCTGCGCTATGCCGGACGGCGCCAAGGCAATCATGGCATCCCTCCGCGACACCGGCACGATCGAACTTGCCCCGCCTCCGCCGATATGTGGCACCAGCAGCGCAACGATGTCCAGGGTTTCAGGCACCGGCCGGGGCGCGATGTCATGAATGTGAAAAGCATATTTGCCTTGCCAGTTGAGCGGGCTATGAGCTGGCAGCCGGTGATCCAGCCCAAGTCGCGCGAATCCCTGGGGATCCTGCTTGAGTGTTGAAAACAACGGGCGGGCAGTCACGCCGTTGGAGAGGTCGACCAGCACATAATCGTCGCCGACGCTGTCCAGCCCGTGGAGGAGGCCGGCGGCGACGGTCCCGGATTTCCCGGCGCCGCCCGCGCCGGCCAGCAGTACGCCCCTGCCTTTGGTGCCGAGCGTCCCCGCATGGGCCAGCCGCATGCCACGTGCCGCATATTCCCAATGGAGGAAGGGGCGCAGCGGCGCTCCCGGCTCCCACGGTGGAAAGGCATCGGCCGAGGCCATCAATTGCACGCCAACGCGACGTTGCGGATCATAGAACTGCCAGAAATCCAGGTCGTGGAAATGGTTGCCGCGCAATCCGGCTTCCGCCAGCCTGGTGGCGAAGCCATGCTGCGTGAAGGGTCCTTGGCCCCATCTGGCCGGTGCCGCGATGCCGTCAATGCCGGGATGTGCGACGAAGATGCGGCAGATGTCGGCAGGCGCTCGGTTGTCCGCAGCCGTGACAAAGCCATGAGCGAAGGCATCCGCCAACGCGCCGGCACTCACATGAGCGGTCAACTCCAGATGCGGCAAACCCACCTTGCAGGTCAGTGGATAATGCGCGGCGCTGCTCTGCGCTTGCGCCAGGACATGACGTGCGTAGTCAGTCAGGTTTTCGAGAGTGACGTTCGGCATGGTCTGCCTGTTCCGGAGCCGTCCGGCAACGAGAGCCTGGCGCGCCTCAGTTGGCCTGCTTCACTGCGGGCCAGCCGAGGGGCTCCTCGACCTCGTGGATGGGATCGACGACAATGAGGTCGGCAAGGTCGTCATGGATGTCGACCTTGAGGGGCTCGCCGGCAGCGGCGAGCTGAGCCAGCAATTCGCTGGGAACCGGTCTTGCCACGCCATCGGTTGCGGCCGCCAGCAAACCGAATTCGAGCAATTGTGAAACAAAGCCGTCAATCGCGGCGGCATCGAGGGCGCCAATCCCGGTCGCGGCGCCGACCAGTTCGGAGGCAGGCACGCCGGACGACAGTGCATCCCAAAGCCTGCTGCCTGAATCAGAGAAGCCGAAATATTTACCGGTGGTCAGGTCGAGAACGACGGCTTCGCCATCGAAGGATTCAAAGACGATATCCTTGCTGGCAATGGCATATACGCCGGATTGTCGCATGTTTGCTCCCCGCCGAAGCAGGCCGCGGAGATGATCTTCGGGCCCTACGGTCAACCCCACCGTTGCAGGCGTCTAACCATTTGCAGGGTTTTTGGCAAGATGGCGTAGGCCCGGCCGAGCGCAGCTGCAGGCCGCGCGGGCATGGACAGCCTCTGACCGTGCCTGCCGGTCACGCCTCGATTTCAAGCGCCGAAAGCGGCTTCGAGCAACAGGCGAGGATAAAGCCGTCTTCGATTTCGTGATCGAGGATGCCGCCATTGTGGCTCATCTCGACGTCGCCCGCGACCTTCCTCACCTTGCAGGTGCCGCACAGGCCGAACTCGCAGGCGGCGGGAATCCGCACCCCCGAGGCGCGTGCCGTCTGCAGCACGGTCTGGCCGGCGACGCATTCGGCATCGACATCGGAATGCGAGAACCGGATCGGTGTCACGGCCTCCACGGTGGCAGCGGCGCCGTCTTCCGCCGGCGGCGAGAACGGCGCCGGGATCTCCTCCACGGCAGGCGCGGCAAAGCTTTCCTGATGGTATTTCGCCATGTCGAAGCCGGCTGCGTCCAGCATGCCGCGCACGGCGCGCATGAAAGGATCGGGGCCGCAGCAGAAAATCTCGCGCTCGCGGAAATCGGGCGCCAGCAATGGCAGCCGGATCGCGTCGATGCGGCCCATATGGCCGAACCAGCCCTCGCGGCTCGACCGCTCCTCGATCATGAAGCCGAGCGACAGCCCAGGCATGCGGCTGCCGAGCAGTTCGAGCTCCTTGCGGAAAATGATCTCTTCCGGGCGGCGCGCGCAGTTGACGAAGCCGACATCGGTCCATGGCGCGCAGTCGTTCAGCCAGCGCAGCATCGACATCATCGGCGTCACGCCGGAACCGGCCGAAATGAACAGGTATTTGGCGGCCGGGTGGCTGTGCAGCGAGAAGTCGCCGGTCGGCCCATAGGCCTTGACGTGCGAACCGGGCGTCAGATGGTCGAACATCCAGCGCGTACCGGTGCTGCCCGCCTGCGCCTTGACCGTCACCGCGATCGAGAACGGCCGCGACGGCGAGGACGACAGCGTGTAGGTGCGCATCAGCGGCCCGTCCGATGTCGGCAGTTCCAGAGTCACGAACTGCCCCGGTTTGTAGCGGAACCAGGTCTGGTTGTCGGAGCGGAAGGTGAAGGTCTTCACGTCAGGCGCTTCGTCGCTGACGCCGATCACTTCCAGCACCTGCAGCCTGTCGTTCCAGGGCGTCATCTGGTCGAGATGGCGATAGAGGCCAAGGTCCGTCATCGCATTCATCCTCTTGTCCCCTGGGCTAGGCGACGCTGCGCAGGGCCGGCCGGCCGCCTTCGGCAAGGCGCGGCCCGATGAACGACGCGTACCACTCGACGAACTGGATCACGCCGCCCTCATGCAGCTCCGAATAGGGGCCTGGTTCATAGGCCGGCGACAGGATGCCGAAGGCGTTTTCCTCGACGATGCGGCGGTCCTGGTCGTTGGTCTCGGTCCAGACATGGGTGAGCTCAGCGAGGTCGTAGTCGACGCCTTCGACCGCATCCTTGTGGACGAGCCATTTCGTTGTCACTGCGGTTTCCGTGGCACTGATCGGCAGCACGCGGAAGGTAACGGCGTGGTCGCCGAGGATATGGTTCCAGGTCGTCGGATAGTGATAGAGCAGCAAGGAGCCGATGCGGTCGGTTGAAACGCTGTCGGACAGGTTCTTCTGGACCGCCCGTTTTCCCGTCATGGTGTAGCTGACGGCATCGCGCAGCAGCGGCGCGCGGGTGGCGCGGTACTGCCCTGCCGGATCGATGCGGAATTTGCTCGGCAAGCCTGATGCCTCGCATCTGGCCCAGTGTGCGACCATTTCAGGGTCGCTGTCGGCGCCATGGACGCCGGTTATGGTTGGAGCCTCGGGGAAGGTCTTGCACAACTCGGGATGATTGGCGGCGCAGTGGTAGCACTCGCGGTTGTTTTCCCAGACCAGCTTCCAGTTGCCCTTCTCGACGATCGTGCTCTCGAAGGCGATCTTTGCTTCACGCAGCCGGTGCGGCAAAAGATAGGGTTCGATCATCGCCCGCATCGGCGCGAAATCTGCCGGTTCCTTGGCCAGGCAGATGAAGATGTAGCCGCCGACGCTCTCGCAGGCGACCGGCTTCAGGCCGAAATCACTCTTGTCGAAACCGTCGGCCATCTGGCGGGCAAACAGCAGGCGGCCGTCCAGCTCGTAGGTCCACTGATGATACGGGCAGACGAGCTTTGCCGCGGTACCCTTCTCCGTGTTGCACACGCGGCTGCCGCGATGGCGGCAGGAATTGTGGAAGGCGTTGATCTTGCCGTGCTGGTCGCGGACAAGGACGACCGGATAATCGCCGACCTGCACGGTGATGTAGCTGCCCGGCTTCGGCAGTTCGCAATCATGGCCGATGAACAGCCAGTCGCGATACCAGATCAGCTCCATGTCGAGCTTGAAGTAGTCCGGATCGGTGTAGAAGGGCTGCTCCAGCGAAAAGCCTTGCCGGCGCCCCTTCAGGAGCCTCAGCATGTCGTTGCGGATATCCATGTCCTGTCCTCGTTCCTAAGGACTGAACTGGTGGTGACGGAGGAAGGATTGAAGCGCAGGCCGGCTGTGTGCCGGACATGCGCTATCCACCTCTTGACCGCCCACCGCGATCAGTCGAGTCTAAAAATCTCGGGCTGGTTTCCGGGCTCTGGAGTTGTCCTTGCGGACCATCGCGACACCTTCCCAGGCGGTTGCCCAGTGGTCTCCCGTTGCGACTTGAACTCCACCACCGTTGCGGGGGCAGCGCCGGATTCTGACCGGCTTCCCAATTCTCCGCCTCGTCGTCACGAAGCGGCACCTGAGATGGTATGATCTAACCACGATCGCGGGCGCGCCGTCGGCATGAAAACGACATCGTATCCATGCGGCGCGACACGGCATGCGAAACGCTACTGCAGCTCGTCGCGGGCCGAGATCCCACCTCCCGGGCGGCCATTTGCCGGCTGCGATCTTCCCGAATCCGACCCTTCGCGGGGGGTCAAAAAAGGTTAATGGTTTCGAAAAATGACTATTAGTTCGCCCTAAAATCGAACCGAACGGTTCGTTTCTGTTGACGGTGCGTGCAGGACGGTGTGAACGCTGGGCCTCTGAAACAGTCAGTGATCCATCAGGTGGCTACACCTAACACACTGATATGAAGAAGAAAAATGCATCCCTAGATTCCGTTGGCACAATTTCAAGGTGTGGATTCATGGTCCACACGGAACAACTTCGTGATTGGAAAAGACGACCTTGCCCTCCCACATCGGGGCTGTCCGAACGACGCGATTTCATTTCCAAGACACGCCGCTAGACGGACGGAAAAAAGACGATACTGGAGTACCAAAAATGAAAAAGATCATTCTCACTGCCGCAGCCCTTCTGGCCATTTCCGGCAGCGCCTTCGCTGGTAGCGACCACTACGGTTCCAACGCCGCGGCAGCCACTGCTGTCGACAGCTCGTACACCGCTTCGACCAAGAAGTCGGAACCGGCTGCTCAGGCGCCTGCCCAGGGTGCTGACCGCAACCTCTTCGGCAACAACTAACAGCCGATTCCCAGTTTCCCGGTCGACGGCGGGCTCGCCCGCCGCCCTGGCGAAATTCAGACATTCAGGAGTATTCAAGATGAACAAGATCCTCATTGCTGCCGCCGCCGTTCTGGCCATCACCGGCAGCGCTTTCGCGGGCAGCGACAACTACGGTTCGAACGGCCCCAACCAGCCTGCCGCCGCTGTGGACCAGTCGTACACGGCTTCCACCAAAACCTCGGAACCGGCTGCCCAGACGCCCGCTCAGGGCAGCGACCGTAACCTCTTCGGTCGCTAACAACCAATTTCGCAACCGACGGCAGCTGTGTCTGCCGTCCTGGCGAAATCCAGAATTCAGGAGACTAAAATGAACAAGATCCTTATTGCTGCCGCCGCCGTTCTGGCCATCACCGGCAGTGCCTTCGCCGGCAGCGACAATTTTGGCTCCAATGGTGCCAATCAGCCTGCCGCCACGACTTCGGTCGACAGCACGCGCACCTCTTCGGTACGCAACACCGGTTCGCCGGTCTACAAGCTGCTGAACTCGTCGGGTGACACCACCCAGAAGTCTGCTCCGCAAGGTGCCGACCGCAACCTCTTCGGCAACAACTAACAACCGAAGTCGATCTCCAAGTCAAAGAGCGGCGGGCCCGGCCCGCCGCTCTTTTTTGTGCCTGACACGGTAATTGCGGTTAAGCCGCCTTTGCTTCCACTTCATGCAACGCGAAAGAACGTCCATCCGCGTCGAAGATATGCAGGTCCTCGCCATTGGCGCTCAGCCGCAATGTCGAGCCGCGCTTGACCTCGACATTGCCGGGCAGCTTGGTCACCAGCGGCAGATCGGCGCGGCCGATGTCGACATAGACAAGCTGCACCTCGCCGAGTTGCTCGACATAGTCGACCGTCCCCTCGAACAGATAGTCCGCGCCGCTGGCGATGATCAGGTCCTCCGGCCGCACGCCAAAGCTCACCGCAGCGCCCTTTGCCGAAGCCGGCGTCGCAATCGGCACGGTCGCCTTGCGTCCGCCGACATGGCTGACGACGGTCGGGTTTCCGGTCTTTTCGATGGTCGCCGGCAGGATGTTCATGGCCGGCGAGCCGATGAACTGGGCAACGAACAGATTGCCGGGCTTCTTGTAGAGGTCCATCGGCGTGCCGACCTGCTCGATATGGCCGTCCTTGAGCACCACGATGCGGTCGGCCAGCGTCATCGCCTCGACCTGGTCGTGGGTAACGTAGATCATGGTCGTGTTGGGCATCGATTCCTTGAGCTTGGCGATCTCGATGCGGGTGGCGACGCGCAGCGCGGCGTCGAGGTTCGAAAGCGGCTCGTCGAACAGGAACACCTTCGGATTGCGCACGATGGCGCGGCCGATGGCGACGCGCTGGCGCTGGCCACCCGACATCGCCTTGGGCAGGCGGTCGAGATATTTGGTCAGCTGCAGGATCTCGGCGGCCTGGCGCACGCGGCGGTCGATCTCGGCCTTGTTCTCTTTGCCGATCTTCATCGAGAACGCCATGTTGTCGTAGACGGTCATGTGCGGGTACAGCGCGTAGGACTGGAACACCATGGCGATGCCCCGCTTCGACGGCGGCACGTCGTTCACCACTTCGCCGGCTATTCTGAGTTCGCCGGAGGTGATTTCCTCGAGCCCGGCGATCGACCTCAGCAATGTCGACTTGCCGCAGCCCGACGGGCCGACGAAGACGATGAACTCGCCCGACCTAATATCGAGGTCGATGCCGTGGAGAATGTTCAGATTGCCGTAGGACTTCTTCACTTGTCTTAGCGTGACATCGGCCATTGGTTTCCTCCAGTGATTGGAAATTCAGTCGAGACGCCCGAACCAGGCGCCGTAGCCGCCAAGCTCGATGGAACCGCTGCTCGCCTGCCCCGAAAATCCGTGCCCGGGCAGAGGTTGCAGCGATCGGCCGCCAAGGTCAACCTTGGCCCGCCCGGCTCCCAGATTGAAGACGCAGACGATCTGCTCGTTGCCTGCGCGGCGCGTGAAGGCCACGGTATCTCCCTCACTTTCGATGAAGGTGATGTCGCCCTTGGCCAGCGCCGGATGGGCACGCCGGAAGCTGAGAAAGCGCCGGTAGTGCTCGAGCAGCGAAGCCTCGTCGCCCTGCTGGACATTGACCGCTTGCGCCAAATGCTTGGCCGGCACCGGCAGCCAGGGTTTTGCCTGGGAGAAGCCGCCATTCTTGGCGCCGCCGTCCCACACCATCGGTGTGCGGCAGCCGTCGCGGCCCTTGAATTCAGGCCAGAAGCGGATGCCGTAGGGATCCTGCAAATCCTCGAACCGAAGGTCGGCCTCGCCGAGCCCAAGTTCCTCACCCTGATAGATGCAGACCGAACCGCGCAAGGACATCAGCAGCGCCGAGATGACCTTGAGGTAGGCGGTCGGGTCGGGCTCATTGGCGGCCCAGCGCGAGGCCGGGCGCATTACATCGTGGTTGGAGAAGGCCCAGCACGACCAGCCATCGCTGGCGACCTTGCCGAAGGATTCCAGCACCGAGCGGACCTTGCCCGCGCTGATCTTTTCCGGCGCCAGGAAATCGAAGGAGTAGCACATGTGCACGCGCTTGCCGCCGGCGGTGTAGGCGGCCACCACTTCAAGCCCACGCTGCGAATCGCCGACCTCGCCGACCGCTGCGGTTGCCGGATATTCATCGAGCAGGGCACGGAACCGTTCGAGGAAGCCGAGATTCTCGGGCCGGCTCTTGTCGTAGAGATGGTCCTGGTAGTTGTAGGGGTTGACCGCCGGCGCGGTCTGGTCGTTGCGCTCTTCCGGCGGCAGCGGCGGGTTGTTTTCCAAGCCCTGGCTGTGGAAGTAGAAATTGATGGTGTCGAGCCGGAAACCATCGACGCCGCGCTCCAGCCAGAAGCGGGTGACGTCGAGCAACGCGTCCTGAACCTCGTGGTTGTGGAAGTTGAGGTCGGGCTGCTCGGCCAGAAAATTGTGCATGTAATATTGCTGGCGGCTGGTGTCCCATTGCCAGGCCGAGCCGCCGAAGATCGACAGCCAGTTGTTGGGCGGCGTGCCGTCCGGCCTGGCGTCTGCCCAGACGTACCAGTCGGCTTTCGGGTTGCTGCGGCTCGACCGGCTTTCCTTGAACCACGGGTGGTTGTCGGCGGTGTGCGACAGCACCTCGTCGATCATCACCTTCAAGCCCAACCTGTGTGCCTCGGCGGTCAGCGCGTCGAAGTCGGCCAACGTGCCGAACATCGGATCGACGTCGCAGTAATCCGACACGTCATAGCCGAAATCCTTCATCGGCGACTTGAAGAATGGCGAAATCCAGATGGCGTCCGCACCGAGTGCCGCGATGTAGGGTAGCCGCCCGATGATGCCCTTAAGGTCACCGATGCCGTCGCCGTTCGAGTCCTGGTAGCTGCGCGGATAAATCTGGTAGATCACCGCGCCCCGCCACCAGTCGCGATCGATGGCGAGGTCAGGCTTCGAGCTGGCCTTCAAAGCGGATTGCATCGTCTCAGCCTCCTTTCACCGAGCCGGCAAGCAGCCCGCGGACAAAATAGCGCTGCAGCGAGAAGAACACGATCAGCGGCACGATGATGGTCACGAAAGCCGATGTCGTCAGAATCTCCCAGTCGCCGCCGCGTGAGCCCAACAGCGCGTTGAGCTTGGCGGTCAGCACGATCTGGTCTGCCTCTGTGCCGAGGAAAACCATCGCCACCAGCAGATCGTTCCATACCCACAGGAACTGGAAGATGGCAAACGAAGCCAGCACCGGAAACGACAGCGGCAAGACGATCTTGACGAAGATCTCGAAATCGCTGGCGCCGTCGATGCGCGCCGATTCCATGATTTCGCGCGGCAGGCCGGCAATGTAGCTGCGCAGCAGGTAGATGGCGAAGGGCAGGCCGAAGCCGGTATGCGCCAGCCAGATGCCGAGATAGGTCTTCGACGGCATGCCGAAGAAAGCGCCGACGCCGTTGTAGAGTTTCAACAGCGGGATCAGCGACATCTGCAATGGCACCACCAGCAAGCCGATGATGACCGCGATCAGCAGCGCCCGGCCGGGAAACCGCATCCAGGCCAGCGCATAGGCGGCAAAGGCGGCGATCAGGATCGGGATGACGGTCGCCGGAATGGTGACGGTCAGGGAATTCATGAAAGACCGTCCGATGCCTTCGGAAAACAGCACGGTTTTGTAATTATCGGTGGTGAATTTCGGCGGCGCCGACGAAGCATAATAGACGCGCTGGCCGCGATCGCCTTCGAACGCTTTCGGGGACTGCATGACGAAGCTGCCGTCGGCATTGAGCTGCAAGGTCACGCCGTCGCCGAGATCGGCTGTGGTGCCGGCGGGATACTGCGTCGGTGCCGCCGATTTGATTCCGAAGGCGCTGATGTCGCGCTTGGTGCCGTCGCCGAAGATATTGCCCTCGAGCACGAACTTGCCGTCCTTCTCGACTTGCGCCGAGGCGGGCGGCAGCCGGCCGGCTTCCGTCTGTGTGGAACTGGCGAACGAGTTCCACCAGCCCGAGGCGATGATCTGGTTCTTGTCGCGCAGCGACGAAACCAGGATGCCAAGGGTCGGTATGGTCCAGATCGCGACGAAGATGAGCACGGCGATGTGGACGCCGAAGCGGCTGGCGAAGGAATTTCCGGTCGCGACGGCCATCTCAATGTCCTCCCGTCTCTTTGTTCGCCTGTCGGATGTTCCAGACCATGATCGGAATGACCGCAATCATAATGATGATGGCGATGGTGGCGCCGCGGCCGAAATCGCCGCCGCCGCGGAACATCCAGTCGAACATCAGATTGGCCAGCACCTGGCTGTTCCACTGGCCGTTGGTCATGGTCAGCAC
>NZ_RZPB01000780.1:0-2750 GCF_003998535.1 Mesorhizobium sp. M7A.F.Ca.AU.002.02.1.1
GCATGGCGACGATGCCTCATCGTCCGCCTCTTGCATGGATTCGAACGATGCGCTTCGCCAACTCGTCGAAGCCGGTTCGGACTGGGTCTGGGAAACGGACGCCGAACTGCGCTTCTCCTGGCTTTCGCAAAATTACCAGGCCGCCACCGGCATCGATCCGGCAAACGTGCTTGGCCGGTTCCGCTTCGACTTCCTCAACCAGGTCCTGAACGGCGATCGCAGTGGCGCGGCGCATCTGGAGGATCTGCAGGCGCACCGGCCTTTTCGCGACTTCGTCTATGAGCTCAAGGCTGGCAGCGCCGACTGTCGCTGGGTTTTGACATCAGGCTTTCCAAAGTTCGACGACGAAGGAAGATTTGCCGGCTATCGCGGCATCGGCCGCAACGTCACGGCTCTGGCCGGCGCCTTCAAAAGTCTGGGGCGGGAACCATCGGGTGACGGCGAGCCCGACCAGCATCTGGCCGACCTCGAGCGGACGATGGACGCCATGCATATGGGCGTCGTGCTTCTCGATGCCAGGCTCGACACGCTGATCGTCAACAAGGCCTATCGCGACCTCTCGAGGATTCCGGACGGCGCTGTTGCCGTCGGCGCTCCGTTCAGCCTGTTGATGGAGCTCAACCGCCGCAGCGGCATCTATGGCGACATCGACGAACAGCAATGGCAGCGCTACCTCGCTACTCGCCTCGACGAGATTCGCGCCGGATCCGTCGCGCCGCGCGAATTTGTCCATGCCAACGGCAGGACGATGATGTTTTCGGTGACGGCGTTGTCCGGGGGCAAGCGGCTGCTGACCTACTATGAGGTCACCGAGATCAAGCAGCGCGATGCGGAGATCAAAAACGCCAATGCCAGGAATGCCGAGACCTTCGCCAGTCTCCGCACAATGGTCGACCAGATGCCGATCGGTGTCCTCGTGCTCGACGCCGATATGCGCGCCGAGATCATCAACCGTGCTTTCTATGATTTCTGGCAGATCGACGCCCGGCGCGCCGAGATCGGCTGCAGCTTCCGCGATCTGATGGACGCCAGCCGCGACATCGATCCGTTTGGTGCCGACGATGCGTCATGGCAGCGGCATGTCGCCGAGCGCGAGGCGGAAATCAGGGCCGGTACCGCCGGATCGCGGCAGTTCCCGCGCAATGACGGCCGCACGCTGATATCGTCGATGGCGCCGCTGGCCGGCGGCAAGCGGCTGATCTCCTATGTCGACGTCACCGACATGAAGGACCGGGAGGCCGAACTTGCCGACGCGCTGGAGAAAGCGCGGCTGGCGGAAGCGGTGATCAACGCCGTCAAGGATCCGATCTTCGTCAAGGACGACCATCTGCGTTTCGTCTTCGTCAACGAGGCGTTCGCCGCTCTGTTTGGCCAGACGCCGCAAGCCATGCTCGGCAAGCCCGGCGGCGATTTCCTCCCAACGAACGCTGTCGCGCTTTTCGAGCAGAGCGAACGTGACGTCCTTGCCACCGGGCGGCCGTACGAAGTGGAAGAGAATTTCGAGGCCGATGGCGCCTGCCGCTCGCGCATCGTCCGGAAGAGCCGCGTCGGCATGGCCAGCGGCCGCAACTACGTTGCCGGCTTCCTGTTCGACATTTCCGACATGAAGCGCCGCGAGACGGAGGCGCAGGACGCACGCAAGCATCTCGCCAGCGTGCTGGAATCCTTGCCGGCCGCCGTGATCATCTACGATCGCGACGACAGGTTCGTTTTCGCCAACCGCAAGATCCAGGATACGCTGCCGGCCTTGAAGCCGGCGTGGCAGCCCGGCTGTACATTCCGCGAAGCACTCGTGCTGGGTCATGCGAACGGCTATTTCCGCAGCAGCGGCGATCCGCAAATCGACCAGCTCTACGACAGCGATCATGACCGCTGGCTGGACGCGATCCTCGCCCGCTACCGCTTGCCCAGTTCCTCCTACGAGCGTCACAATCCCGATGGCCGCTGGTATCAGGTCTACGACATGCGGACCGACGACGGCACCTTCATCGGCGTTCGCGTCGACATCTCCGAGATCAAGAGCCGCGAGGCGGCATTGCGCGATTCCATGCGCCAGATCGACCTGTTCCGGCATGTGATGGACGAGTTGCCGGTGGCCGCCTTCATCAAGGCGCAGGACCTGAGCATCGAATTCGTCAACAAGGCCTGGTGCGCGATCACCGGCTTGGCCAAGGAGGATGTCATCGGCCGCACCGACCGGCAGTTGTTCGGCGCGCAGGACGCGGATGGCTACAGCCATGACGACACGCAAGTCGCCGTGACGGGCGTCGTCAAGGAGGTCGAGGAACCCGTCACCCATCGCGACGGCACGGTTCGGCAGTTGATGACCCGCAAGAGCCGCCTGGTGGCGCTGGACGGGTCGGTGCATCTGGTCGGTTCGAGCACCGACATCACCGACGTCAAGGCACGCGAGCGTGCGCTGGAAGAAAGCATGCGCGAGAACGAGGTGTTCCGCAGCCTGATCGACAATGTGCCGGTATCGATCTACGCCAAGCGCTCCGATCTCAGGCAGTTCTATGTCAACAAGGGTTGGTGCGATCTGACGGGCTTCAGCAAGGAAGAGGCCATCGGCAAGACCGACATCGAGATTTTCGGGCCGGATGGCGAGGCCTTCGTCAATGGCGACCTCGCCGTGCTGCGCACCGGCGAAACTCAGGAGGTCGAAGAGACGGTCACGCTGGCCGACGGCAGCGTCAGGCATCAATTCGCCCGCAAAGGCGCGATGATCGCCTCCGACGGTTCGCTCTACC
>NZ_RZPB01000781.1:0-2744 GCF_003998535.1 Mesorhizobium sp. M7A.F.Ca.AU.002.02.1.1
GGCCTTGGCCTTCCAAAGCGGCGATGCCGACGATCTCGCCCTCTTTCACGTCGAGTGTGACGCCCTTGAGCTTTGCGCCGGTGACATTGTTCAGTTCGAGCGCGGAACGCGTCTCGCGAGCGAACGAGTGGGTGCGGCGCCCGTGCGCCATCTCCGTGCGGCCGACCATCAGCTCGAAAATATCGGCATCGCTGGCGTCCGATAGTCCGACGCTTGCCACGGAACGGCCGTTTCGCAGCACCGTTGCCTGCTTGCACAAGGTGCGCACCTCGGCCAGGCGGTGTGAAATATAGAGGACGGCGGTCCCGGCCGCAGTCGTGCTGCGAACCAGATCGAACAGCCATTCGACATCGGTCAATGCTGCCGTAGGCTCGTCAAGGATAAGAACCTTTTCGGCATAGTGCATGGCTCGGGCGATCTCGAGCCGCTGCCTGTGGGCGAGCGACAGGCTGGCGATGCCGGCGATCGGCGAGACGTCATCCAAACGATAGCGATGCAGGATTTCAGCTGCGGCTCGCGCTGTCTGGTAGGGAGAGACCAGGCCGAACGCCCCGCGCTTCATGGCGGGCAGCAGCAGCGCTTCGGCAACGGTCAAGTTGGGCGCGAGGCTCAATTCCTGGAAAGCCGTGGCCACGCCTGCTTGTCGCGCATGCAGGATCGAATGCGGCGCATAGACCGCACCGTCGAGACGCATCTGACCGCTGTTTGGCGCAATCACACCGCTGAGGATCTTGACCAGCGTGGATTTGCCGGCGCCGTTTTCGCCGAGCACCGCATGGACTTCGCCCGCCGCCAGATCCAGCGACACATTTTCCAATGCTGTGGTCGCGCCGTAGGATTTGGTAACGGCAACGGCCTGCAATCGTGGCGGCGACACACTCAACAGATTTCCTCCAAAACGCCCTCTTTCATCCCAAAACACGCAGTGAGAACGTTCTCTTTTTACTATTTCATCGAAATGCGCTGTGATCAACAGATCATCGACCCTTTAATTGCGGAACCGCATATCTTCCGATTTCATCCCGGGCTGCTGCCTTCAACGGCGGTTCAATGAGACCGCAATGATGATGATGGCTCCCTTGATGACCTCCTGGATGCTGGTCGATAGACCGAGCACGAGAAGACCAAATCCGAGAATGCCTATGAAGATTGCGCCGACGACGGAACCGACGATTGATCCATAACCGCCAAAGAGACTTGTCCCGCCTATGATCACGGCCGCGATCACGTCCAGTTCAAGACCCGCTCCCAGGCTGGGATTGCCAGCCGTGGAGCGGGCCGCGAGCATCAGGCCCGCAAGGGACGCGGTCATGCCGGATATCGCAAAGGCGAAGATTTTGACGCCGTCCGTTCGCACACCGGAAAAGCGCGCGGCAACAGCATTTCCACCGGTCGCATAAACACGCCTGCCGTAGGGCATTTGATGCAGCAGGTAGTAGCCGACGGCCGTAAGGACGATCGTCCACCAGATCGGTGCCTGCATGCCCAGAAAACTGCCGTTCCAGAACAGGTTCGAAAAATCATCATCGACGATCGACACGGGCCGGGTGCCGGTGATGGTCAGTGCCAGTCCGGAAAAGATGGACAACATCCCAAGCGTTACGAGAAACGATGGAATGCGCAGTTTTGTAACAAGCACGCCCGACACCGCGCCGATCGAGGCCCCGGCGCCCAACACCAGAAGGGCGGCGACATAGGCCGGGACACTTTGATCGAGCAGCAACGCTCCGATCATACCTGAAAAGCTGGCAACCGAACCGACCGACAGGTCGATTTCACCGCAGATGATGACGAACGTCATGCCGATCGCCATCACGGAAACGATGGCTGTGATACGCAGAACGGCGCTTGCGGTTGAGACTGACGCGAAGTGGGGGGCGAACAAGACGAAATAGAGGGTGATCGCCAGGAAGATCACATAGGTGATGTGATCGCGGAAAAAATTCATCGCACTAGCGCGCATCGGCATCGAGGACGATTTCATGCTGCAACTCCCTGAGCGTGTACGCTGGTTTGTCTGGCGGCCTCGGCCTGCAGCAACGCGCGAAGCCCGGTCTCGTCGTGCGCGCTGCCCATGCTGCGCGTTATCCGCCCCTGCGCCATCACCAGAATGCGATCGGACAAATCCAGGAGTTCTTCGAGTTCCGAAGAAATGAGCAGCACGGCGACGCCATCGCCCGCCGTGCGGCGCACAAGCTCGCGCATATCGCGCTTGGCATTGACGTCCACGCCGGAAGTTGGCTCATCGAGGATCAACAGCTTCGGCTTCATTGCCAGCCATTTTGCGAAGACGATCTTTTGCTGATTGCCGCCTGAAAGCTCCTGGGCTTTCTGTAAGGGGCCGCGGCACAGGATGTTGAGGTCGTCGCGGTATTGTCTGAACAGAGCCGCTATCCGCGCCTTCGCCATCGGCCCAAGGGGACCCGCGAGCGAGAAATCGGAAAGCCGGGGAAGCGCAAGATTCTCCTCGATTGAGCGCCCGCCAACAAGCCCTTCGAGCCGACGGTCTTCGGGAACAAGCGCGACACCAGCAGCGATCGCTCTGCTTACGCTGCCCGGCCGAACGGGTTCGCCTGCGACACTGATGTGGCCGGATACGTCTGGAAGGATGCCGAACAAAGCCTTGCCCAAGGTCGAGCGGCCGCTGCCGACAAGCCCGGCAAGGCCGACGATCTCGCCTGGATCGATCGAGAACGATATGTCGGACAGCTTGCGCGACGTGGCTAGATCGCGGACCTCAAGAG
>NZ_RZPB01000782.1:0-2743 GCF_003998535.1 Mesorhizobium sp. M7A.F.Ca.AU.002.02.1.1
CATCGAGGCACTGGCCAGCGGCACGCCGGTTGCCGCCTATCCGGTGACCGGGCCGATCGACATTGTCGGCGATGGTTTTGGCGGCGCGGTCTCCAACGATTTGCGCGAGGCCTCACTCGCCGCGCTCAACGTCGACCGTGCCGAAGCCCGCGAACGCGCCATGCGCTATAGCTGGAAGGCCTGTGCGGAAATGTTCCTCGATACGGTCGAGGAAGCACTGGGCACACGGCGAAAGCTGGCGGCCTGATCGTGCTTTTCGTTATCCAAGGGCGAAGCTGACACACCGCCACGGATGACAAAGCGCGGCGACGCACAATCAACCGTTAGTCTGCCACGGCACCTTGTTTCAAAGGGATGGTTCGGCGTGACGTATTGTGCGACTTCGGAGCCATGACCAAGTCAGATTGATAATTGTCGGCGACTCAAAATTTACCATTTCTACCTACATTGTGGCATGCTCGAAGCAACAGCCAGCAACAAAATCAACAGTTACACGAGCCATTTCATCAGGCCAGAAGGTATCTTGCTGATAGTTCTGCTGGTGGTGGCTTTCTTGCCCGTACTGCTCGTCGACATACCCGCTATGGCAGACTATCCAAATCATCTCGCAAGAATGTCGATCCTGATGCGCGCCGGTACGCCCGAAGCCCATCCCTACTATGAAGCCGCGTGGGCACCCTACCCTAATCTAGCCATGGATCTCGTCGTCCCGTTCGCTGGGCGCTTGATCGGGATCGAGCTGGCATCAAAGCTTTTCTATCTAGTCTCGCAAATGCTGGTCGTCAGCGGGGCAATGGCCGTCGGAGCGGCCGCACAGGGGCGTGTGATCCTCAGCGGCTTCGTCGCTTCGCTCTTCCTCTACGCCATGCCTTTCGCTTTCGGATTCGTGAATTTTGAATTTGGACTCGGGATCGTTCTTTGGTCCATCGCGGTTTGGATTTGGCTTGCGGAAAGACCTTTGCCGCTGCGCCTTGCGATCCACGCCGTCTTCGTCGTGGTTCTGTATATCTCTCACCTATTTGCCCTCGGCCTGTATGGCATTGTGGTGGGGCTGTACGAACTCTCCCGCTGGCCAGACCATATTGAGAATTGGAAACGCACGATCTTGCTGGTTGCCGGAATGGCTGCTCCGGTCGTCGCAGTTGGCGCCCTGGCGCTCGCCTACGGCGGCAAAGTGGGTGGCGAAGGAACCGAATGGGCCCTGTCGGCGAAATTGTTGGCGCTGGTTCAAGTCAACGGCTTCAGCAGATACACTTCCTCAGCCGTGACCGTGGTGCTGGTCATTCTCAGTTACCTTGCGGTGAAGCACAGGATGGTGGCGGTCTCTCGCGTCGGCTGCTGGATAGGCTTTGGGCTCTTGTGCCTGTTCATTCTCATGCCGTTTCGCGTTGCGGACACGGCCTTTGTCGACGGGCGCGTCCTTCTGGCGCTTGTTCTGATCCTGCCAGCCTTCGTCACGATCAAGCGTCCGCAAGGCTCGCGTGGAACACTTCTCGTCGCGCTGGCGTTTGGCGCCGGGCTTGCAAACAGTGGCATCGCGATCTGGGCCCAATTGTCGTGCCGCGGCGAATATCGTGCCCTTATGACCGCGTTCGACGCCATTCCAATGGGTTCGCGAATCCTTACCGGCCAGAATGGCCTCCCAGACGACCCGCCAACGAATCTGCTCCTTTATCCAATGTACAATGCTGCCGCGTTGGCTGTAGTCACACGCAATGCACTGATGCCAACGCTGTTCACCTATCCGGGAAAACAGCCGGTGAGGCCCCGGCCGGAAGTGGCAAACCTGACCGTACCGCAAGGCGGGCCTATCCCGATGTCTGAGCTGGAGGCCTACGCCGCCGGTGCTTTACCACCGGTCGAGGCAGCGTATGCAGCGCATTGGACCCGTGACTTTGACTATCTGCTGGTAATCGCGCCGGAGCGCAGCCCGCCACGACACGGCAACCTTGAATTAATCGCCGAAGGCAAACAGTTCAAATTTTACAGAATAAGGAAATTGGTCGACGCGGACAGGAAAAGCGGATGATGTCCACGCGCGACACTCCTGTCACGACATGGCATGAAATTCATGCTGAAGCATCTGCCGAAAGGATTATCAATCCATCCCGGTTCGCGGGGGATTCCGATCCCCAGTTGAGACCCTAAAACAACCGCCCGCCATCCGGCACCTTACGCTCGATCGCGCCGAGCACCACGGCGCCCTCTTCGTCGGGAAAGCCGAGAGTGAGCACTTCCGACATGAATGGACCGATCTGGCGCGGCGGGAAATTGACCACCGCGAACACCTGCCGGCCGATCAGCGTCTCCGGTGTATAGTATTTGGTGATCTGCGCCGACGATTTCTTGATACCGATGCCGGCGCCGAAATCGATCTTCAGCTTGAACGCGGGCTTGCGCGCCTCGGGAAACGGCTCGGCCTCGACGATCGTGCCGCCGCGGATGTCGACACGATCGAAATCGGCAAAACTGATCTCGGGCTTGCGCTCGGTGTTCGAACTCATCTTGGTCTTGTCTGCCTTAACGGGGACTCAGGCGTTGCCGTAGGTCTCGAACAGCACACCGGCCAGGGCATCCTTGGCCGAGGTTCCCGACCAGACGACGAACTGGAATGCCTGGAAATAGCATTCGCAGGCTTCCAGCGCCGACGACAGCAACACTTCGACCTGCTGGCTCGACGGCTCGACCCCGCCGGCCAGCAGCAGCGACTGGCGGAACATGATCGCGCCCTCCTGCTCCCAGA
>NZ_RZPB01000783.1:0-2742 GCF_003998535.1 Mesorhizobium sp. M7A.F.Ca.AU.002.02.1.1
CGCAGCACCGTGGTCGGAGATCATCTTCTGCGCGAAATCCTTAAGGGTCGGATCCTGGAGCTTGCTTTGAGCGACCTTGCTGGACTGCACTTCGAACATCCCGCCGATCGCGGCCTTCGTGACGAAGTCCTGGGCCGTCTCTGCTGACAAGGCAGGCAGTACAGCGGTCATTGCGGTCGCGATCGACAGCGATGCCATGCGTAGATTGGTTCTCATGCTTAGGTTCCTTGTTGAGGAGGACGATGAACTCCAATCTCCCGGCGCCATCTTTGTTCCGGGCCTTGATAAATGTCGGATATTTTCGGGGCGCCATTCCCGCCGTCACGAGCTGGGCGGAGTGACACCGATCCCAGATTGTCCAGGAACCCCAGACCGATCGAAGAGTTGCCATTGCTCGCAGAGGGGACCTGATGGCGGAAAAAATCCAACGGTGAGTTTGGTATGCTTGCCGGCAAAGAGCCTGAAGCAGACGGGACGGCCGACCAGAAGATCACCACACGGCGGAAAGACGTCGGTAGCGCCACAGATTGCGCTTACCCAGGCATCCCGGCGGCGTCAGCAGGTCGACATGCGTGACCTTCGCCAAGTAAATTGCCGGCCAAGGCTCGTTTCTGAGGGTTAGCTTATGAAAGCCCGCCGCCCCATTTGCGAAGCGGCGGGCTTCATCCGCCCCAACTTGTCAATGCAACTTTGATGCCAAACCTTTTTGGCTCTTGATAGGACAGTGGCCCCTCCGACAGCGATCAAACAGACATCCAAAATGCCAGCAGCAGGGCGCATAAGGACGAGACGAGGGCAGCGGTGGCAAAAAACACGCCCTGCCAATCTGGCGGTGGCTCGGATATCAACTTGTCGGGGGGCGGCTGATTGTCATTCATGAAAGCAATTTGCGACGCCAAGTGTAGTTCCCCCTGATCCTTCAGGTTGTCGGCGGAAATGCTCGTCGCCTACCGAAGACCAAAAAAACTCAAAATCGCCAAGACGACGACCACCGCACCAACGAGCCAAATGAGATTGTTCATGATCTCTCTCCTGTTGCTTTCGAAAGTTCGCGCCTGGCAGCCCCGACTGTTCGGGACGCTTCTTCTTCGAGTTTTACAAGCTTCTCCCTGATCTCGTCCGGCTCGGCATGCTCCAATCCGACAACGTCGTTCCTGGTTTCGTTCAGTGAAACGATGATCTCGTCGAGTTTTGCGTGAATGGCGGCGGTATCGCGATAGCCTTGTAAAAGGACAACACCGGTGATCACGATGGCGGCAACCGACAGGGCATAGGTGACCGCATTTGTCAGTCCAAAAGGCACCAGGGCGGTGCACAAAACCATTGCCACGAGCATGACATAGAAGCCTGGCGGCCGAGATAGGAAGTCGGAGGCTGCGAAAAGGAACCGATTCATATGCTGGCCAAGGTCATCAAGGCGACCAGTGCGGTAATCGCCACACAAACAGGCACCGCCGCCAGCAGGCCTGCCTCTAAGATCCGACTCTCCTTGTCGCGCAACATCAGGTCACCTACTGCAGGTTAAAGATACGGGTTCGGCGTCGGAAGGGACGTTTGCCCGCCGATCCACCACATGCCAGCCAAGAACGAGTGCCATCACGAGAAAGGGAACAGCCGCGAATAACCAGCGTGCTTGGTCCACACTTTATACATCTGCATTCTTCCAAATTCGAGAGACAACAGCCGCGGAAGCCAAGCGTTCCAGCCGCTGCCGCTGACAGGACCAATGCGGTTTCCAGAACCAGACTTAGGTCCCAAGGGGACTAGACCTAAGTACCTAGGGCGGAACGTTTAGGGCGGCTCCATGTTCAACTTGCCGGGCGGCGCGGGACGATGATCGTGTTGCGCCCGTCCCTACAGGAGTGCAGATATGAACATGCTTCTAAAGAACACCGCAGCAGCGATGTTGCTATTGGCTGGGATCGGCTCAGCCGCCGCGGACGACATCATCATCCAGCCGGAACAGGACACCGTCATCCGCGAATATGTGAAGAAGCAGCCCCTGGCGTCGGTCAAGCTCCCCGGCGTGGAACTGAATGTCGGGACAGCCCTGCCGGAAACGGTTGAGATCCATGAGGTCCCCAACGTCAAATATCGCTACGTTGTGGTCGACAACCGCACGGTGCTGGTGGACCCGGGCACCCGAAAAATCATCAAGGTTTACGACTGAACGAACCATCCAACCCCGCCGCCATCGCCTGGCGGCGGGGTCGAAGCTTACAAATCTCCACAATCCGGTGACGAGCCTTGAAGTCGCGACATCGCAACCTTCCAAAGGTCCGGGCTTTATGGATGATGGTCGCGGCCAGGCAGAGTTTTCCGCTCAACAAGCCAGTCCAGGAGCTCAAGGACTTTCAGGGCAAGATCTGTGCACGAGTAATACGCTTTATGGCGCTCCTGCCTCCGGGTGACCAGACCAGATTCTCGCATCATGCCGAGATGCTGGGAGAGTGCTGAGTTGCTAAGCCCCAGTCGCGGCGCCAGATCAGAAACGGATATTTCTCCGTCAGCAAGAATCATTAGAGCGAGAAGGCGCTTTTCATTAGCCATGGCAGCGAGCAGCTCGGCGGATGGCGCATGAATGCTGGGCTTTTCGGGATTCATGATGTTGCCCTCGCTCACGCGTCTTGCGCCGGCCGAAATGTAAAGAAGCGGCCTCCCTTCACGGCAGCGGCGGGCGCCCCAGTAAGGATGTGCCGGGATCGTCGCGTGCCCCGGCGCGCCAGATCTATTAGCGTGGTG
>NZ_RZPB01000784.1:0-2734 GCF_003998535.1 Mesorhizobium sp. M7A.F.Ca.AU.002.02.1.1
CGGCTTGCCCTCGAAGGGCGACATGCGCTCGCCGAGCAGGCCGAGCTCCTTGCCGCCGGCTGAAGCCTTGCCCTTGCCGGTGACGAACACCAGGCAGACTTCGCGATCCTCCGTCTTGCCGAAGGCGCTCTCGCCCGGCTTCAGCCGATGCAGGTCGAAACCGACATAGGTCCAGCCCGCGCTTTTCGGCGTCACATGGGCGACGCGACCGTGGCCCTTGTCGGCTTTGACGAGCAGCTTCGACATTTTTGTCTCTCCTATCGAAATCTTCGAGATCGGCCGAAGCCTCTCTAACTTCGTCATCCTAGGGCCTAGCAGGAGCGAAGCTCCGTCGCGGAGACCCTCGGATGACGAAGTTAGAAGCACTGGAAGCTAACCGCCGACGCATGCGATCAGTCACTCCTTCGGCTCGGGCCCGACCGGAGGCCTCGCCTCGTCAGCAGGCTTGTAGAGATAAAAAAACTGCCAGACGGCGTAGCCGGCGAAGCCGAGCGCGATCATGCCCCAGAACGGCGTGCCGGTGGCGAACTCGATGATCGACCAGATGACGCAGACCGCGACGACGGCGACACGCCGCCACAAAGGCCGGAAGAAGGGGTGTTCGGAATCTTTCATCGGGCCAATCTACAGCAATCGGCCTCGCCGGGAACCCGTCGCACCAGCCATTGGGAAACTAGACATTTGGAAAGCCTTGCGTCTCGACCGTGTATCCGGCCGCCGTCATGACGCGCATCAATTCCTTGTAGCCCACTTGCGCCATCCTGAGCGGCGGGTTCTTCTTCGGGTCCTGCTCGGCCTCGACCACGAACCAGCCCTCATAGCCATGGTCGGCGAAGCGCTGCACGATGGCGCCGAAGTCCAGCGAACCGTCGCCCGGCACGGTGAAGGCGCCGAGCGCCACCGCGTCGAGGAAGGACTGCTTCGTGCGGTCGAGCTTTTCGATCACCCCCATGCGGACGTCCTTCACATGCACATGGCTGATCCGGGTATGGTGGTTGTCGATGGCGCGCAGCACGTCGCCGCCGGCGAATGCCAGATGGCCTGCATCGAGCAGCAGCGGAATGCCGGCTCCGGAATAGCGCATGAAGGCATCGAGTTCCGGCTCGGTCTCGACCACCGCCGCCATATGGTGGTGGTAGGACAGCGGCATGCCTTGTTCGGCGCACCATTCGCCAAATTCGGTCAGGCGCTTCGCATAGGCTTTCATCTCGTCGTCCGACAGCTTCGGCTTGGTCGCCAGCGGCTTCGAGCGGTCGCCCTGGATCGAACGGCCAACCTCGCCATAGACGATGCAAGGCGCGTTCACCGCCTTGAACAGGTCGATCATCGGCTGGATGCGATCCTTGTTGTCGGCCATCTCCCCATCGACCAGCGTGCCCGAGAACCAGCCGCCGCACAGCGTGACGTCGGCGGCCTTCAGGATCGGCAGCATGATTTCGGGGTCATTGGGAAAACGCCGGCCCATCTCCATGCCGGTGAAGCCGGCCGAGCGCGACTGGCGCAGACATTCTTCCAGCGACACGTCATCGCTGAGCTCCGCAAGATCGTCGTTCCACCACGCAATGGGGGACATGCCCAGTTTGGCTTTCAAGTCGTCACTCCGGTCCTAAAACAGTTTCTTGCTCGTTGGCGCCGCCCCTCATCTGCCTGCCGGCATCTTCTCCCCGTGTAGAGACGGGGAGAAGGAGGAGCTTCGGCGCCTATATCAATCGCCGATGGTCTGCATCTGCCGCTTTTCATCATACGCCTTGCGCGCCGCGTTGACCTGCGGCCGCACTGACACTTCCGGCACCGCCACATCCCACCAGTGACCGCCGGCATCGGTGGAAACCAGGGGGCCGGTGTCGATGACGAGCACCGTGGTGCGCGTATTCTTCCTGGCTTGTGCCAGCGCGTTTTCCAGCCCGGCGATCGACGGCACTTTCTCGGCAATCGCCCCCATGCTCGCCGCATGCGCGGCGAAGTCGATGTCGGGCAGAACCTCGTGGCGCGAGTCCTTCAGCAGATTGTTGAAGTTGGCGCCGCCGGTCGCCATCTGCAGCCGGTTGATGCAGCCGTAACCGCGGTTGTCGAGCAGCACGATGGTCAGCTTGAGGCCGAGCATCACCGAGGTGGCGATCTCCGAATTCATCATCAGGTAGGAGCCGTCGCCGATCATGACGACGATCTCCTCGCCGGGCTTCGCCATCTTGGCGCCGAGCCCGCCGGCAATCTCATAGCCCATGGTCGAGAAGCCGTATTCGCCATGGTACGAGCCGGGCGCGCCCGCCTGCCAAAGCTTGTGCAATTCGCCCGGCAACCCGCCGGAGGCATTCAGCAGCGTCACACCGGAGCCCATGGCGCGCTGCACCGCGCCGATCACCTGCGCATCGGACGGATAGGCGGCATTGGTCGACGCCGTCACCTTGGCCGCCTCGACCGCCCAGGCCTTCTTGCCGGACGACGCATTGTCGGTCCAGCTTGCCGGCGCCTTCCAGTCCTTCAGCGCAGCACCGAGTTCCGCCAGGCCCTCGGCCGCATCGGCCACCAGCGGCAGGGCGCGGTGCTTGCCGGCATCGAAGGGCTGCACGTTGAGTCCGATGATGGTCTTGCCCGAATTCTTGAACAGCGCCCACGAACCGGTGGTGAAATCCTGCAGGCGCGTGCCGATGGCCAGCACGACATCGGCTTCCTCAGCCAGCCGGTTGGCGGCAGAAGTGCCGGTGACGCCGACCGCCGCCATGTTGAGCGGGTG
>NZ_RZPB01000785.1:0-2728 GCF_003998535.1 Mesorhizobium sp. M7A.F.Ca.AU.002.02.1.1
GTTTCGAGATGCTCGAAGCGCAGATGTCGGCCGGCCCGGCGCCGGACGCCTATGTGCGCATGGCGTCCGAATATGCCGAAATCCAGGACATGGTGGCCAAGGTCAGGGCGCTGCGCGCGGCCGAGCATGAACAGGCCGACCTCGAAGCCATGCTTGCCGACAGGGGCACCGACGCCGAGATGCGGGCGCTGGCCGAGGCCGAGCTGCCAGGGGTCGAGGACCGCATCGAGGCGCTGCAGAAGGACATTCAGATCCTGCTGTTGCCCAGGGATGCCGCCGACGACAAGAACGCCATTCTCGAAATCCGCGCCGGCACCGGCGGCGATGAGGCCGCGCTTTTCGCCGGCGACCTGTTTCGCATGTACGAACGCTACGCCGCCGAACGCGGCTGGCGTTTCGAGACCGCCTCGGCCAGCGATGGCGATGCCGGCGGCTACAAGGAAATCATCGCCACGGTGTCGGGCAAGGGCGTCTTTGCGCATCTGAAATTCGAATCCGGCGTGCATCGCGTGCAGCGCGTGCCGGCGACCGAGGCCAGCGGGCGCATCCACACGTCGGCGGCAACCGTCGCGGTGCTGCCCGAGGCCGAAGAGGTCGACATCGACATCAGGGCCGAAGACATCCGCATCGACACGATGCGCGCCTCGGGTTCGGGCGGCCAGCACGTCAACACCACCGATTCGGCCGTCCGCATCACCCATCTGCCGACCGGCATCATGGTCGTGCAGGCTGAGAAATCGCAGCACCAGAACCGCGCCAAGGCGATGCAGATCCTGCGCGCCCGCCTCTATGATCTCGAACGCGGCAAGGCTGACGAGGAGCGCTCCGAATCGCGCAAGTCACAGGTCGGCTCCGGTGACCGCTCGGAACGCATCCGCACCTATAATTTCCCGCAAGGGCGCGTCACCGACCATCGCATCAATTTGACGCTCTACAAGCTCGACCGGGTGATGATGGGCGAACTCGACGAGATCATCAACGCGCTGATCGCCGATCATCAGTCCAAGCTGCTCGCCGACATCGGCATCGATGACTGACCTGCCCAACGCGCTCGGGCCGCTGCTGCGGGAAGCGCGGGCTCGGCTCGGCAGCACCGTCGACGACCCGGCGCTCGATGCGAGGCTGATCGTCGAGCATTTTTCGGGCACGACGCGCACGCAAGCCATTGCGGACCCCGAACGCAGGGTCGGCGCCGGCGCTGTTGCCGAAATCGATGCCGCGTTGAGACGCCGCGCCGGCGGCGAACCTGTGCATCGCATCCTCGGCTATCGTGAATTCTACGGTTTGCGCCTGGCGCTGTCGCCGGAAACGCTGGAACCGCGGCCGGATACCGAAACGCTGGTCGAGGCGATATTGCCCTTCGTCAAGGCGGTTGCGACGCAGGAAGGCGAGTGTCGCATCCTCGATCTTGGCACCGGCACCGGCGCCATTGCGCTGGCGCTGCTCAGCGTCGTGCCGACGGCTAATGCCACCGGCGTCGATCTGTCCGCGGGTGCGCTGGCGACGGCGGCCCGCAATGCCGGGCAACTTGGTCTTGCGGGCCGGTTCACGGCGCTGCAGTCGGACTGGTTCGAAAAAGTTTCCGGCCGGTACCATGTAATTGTCGCAAACCCTCCCTATATATCTTCCGAAGACATTGGAAATCTGCAGGACGAAGTCCGCAATTTCGACCCGCGCCTAGCCCTGGATGGCGGCGCGGACGGTCTGAACCCCTACAGAACCATCGCTGCGGAAGCGGCAAGGTTTTTGGAAATTGAAGGCAGAATTGCGGTCGAGATCGGCCATACGCAACGCAACGAGGTCTGCGAGATATTCACTGCAGCCGGCTACGTGCCGGGCAGTGTTTTCCGTGACCTCGGTGGAAACGACAGGGTTATTGTCTTTGAAAGGATAAAGCCTTGACGCAGTGCAAAAAAGCGCTTGGCAATGCCGGGGAATGCGGCTAGGGTCGCCTTAACCGGATGAGACGAAGCAGGCAGTGCTCTTAGCGATTCGGTTTTCCTTGGAAATAGCTGCCTTCTTGCGCAAACGATGCCCAAGCTTCGTGCGGGAATCGTCCGGCAAGTGATGTAACCGGAACAGGATGACACGTGGCGCCAACGCAATCGATGCGGGCGAACGCCGGTGAAGAGACGAAACGGCTGGCTGCATGAGCGCCTCCGTTCGTGAAGAGTTTTTCGAAAATTTCAAAATGAAGAGAGTTTGATGAGGCCACAACAGCAGAACAGGCGCATGCGCGGTCGCAACAACAATGGCGGCGGCGGTGGTAACAATAACAACAATAACAACAACAACCGCAAGGGGCCTAATCCCCTGACGCGCAACTACGAGAGCAATGGCCCGGACGTGAAGATCCGCGGTTCGGCTCAGCAGATCGCCGAAAAATACGCCACCCTTGCCCGTGATTCACACAGCTCCGGCGACCGGGTCATGGCGGAGAACTATCTCCAGCACGCCGAGCATTACAATCGCATCATCGCGGCCGCACAGGCGCAGATGCCGATCCAGAACACGCAGCAGAATCGCGATGATTTCGACGATGATGGCGATGAGGACCGCGACGATTTCGACAATAGCGGCAACAACAGCAACGCTGCTTCCGACGTCCAGATCCCGGTGGTCAACCATGGCGCCGGCCCGCAGCCGGTTATCGAAGGTACGCCGGCCGAGGTCGCGCTGAACCGGGAAGGTGGCCGCGAGGCCCGCGATAACAATGGCGGCGGCCACA
>NZ_RZPB01000786.1:0-2719 GCF_003998535.1 Mesorhizobium sp. M7A.F.Ca.AU.002.02.1.1
CCGCTGACGATTGAGGCGACAGCCGCCGCGAAAGATTCGTTTCTGGCGGAAATGGTTCGGCTCATGGAAGCCGCTGAGGGCGGTCGCGCGCATTATCGCCGGATCGCCGATCGCGTTTCAGCGCTCTATGCTCCGGTGGTTCATCTCACCGCCTTCGTGACTTTCCTTGGCTGGATGGCGGCGACGGGCGACTGGCACCGGGCGACAACCATCGCCATTGCCGTTCTGATCATCACCTGCCCGTGCGCGCTCGGCCTCGCCGTGCCGATCGTGCAGGTGGTCGCCGCGCGGCGCCTGTTCGAGAACGGCATCATGGTCAAGGACGGTTCGGCCATGGAGCGCCTGGCGACGATTGATACAGCAGTGTTCGACAAGACCGGGACCCTCACGCTCGGCCAGCCCCGGCTGGTCAATGCGGGCTCGATGGATCCGGGCATGCTGGCAGTCGCGGGAGACATGGCCGCGCATTCCCGCCATCCGTTTTCAAGGGCCATAGCCGGCTTTGCCGCTCCTGGCGCGCGGCACAAATTCGATACCGTGACCGAGCATCCAGGGTTTGGCATCGAAGCCACCGACGCCGGAAGCACTTGGCGGCTAGGTCGACGCGGATGGGCTGGATGGAAGGCCCGGACCGGTGGTGAAGGCAAACATGGCTATGGCGGAACGGTGCTGACAAAAGACGGGCTCATTGTCGCGACCTTCAATTTCGAGGATGCGCTGCGCGCCGACGCCGGCTTGGCGATCAAGCGATTGAGCGACGCCGGGGTGTCGGTGCAGATGCTGTCGGGCGATACTGCGGGTGCCTGCGGTGAAGCCGCCGAGATGCTGGGTATCGAGGACTTCGTTCCGTGCCTGTTGCCATCCGGCAAGGTCGAGCGCATCGAGACCCTGGCGAAAGACGGACACAAGGTTCTGATGGTTGGTGACGGCCTCAACGACACGCCTGCACTGAGCGCGGCGCATGTCTCGATCGCACCGGCCACCGCCGCCGACATTGGCCGCAATGCGGCCGACTTCGTATTCCTGCGCGAAAGCCTTCTGGCTGTGCCTCTCGCGCTGGATGTCTCGCGCAAGGCGGGACACCTGATCCGCCAGAACATCGCGATTGCGATCGTCTACAATGCCGTCGCCGTGCCGATCGCCATCCTGGGCCACGTCACGCCTCTTATCGCAGCGATCGCCATGTCCGCTTCATCGCTGCTCGTGATCGGAAATGCGCTGCGTCTGCAGAGTTCCAGGCCAAGTTCGCCGGTGAAAAATGTTCGGCGCGACAGGCGTTCCGATATCACCAAATTGGCCCAATCCTCATGACAACCCTTGCCTACCTCATACCTGTGGCCCTCTTTCTTGGCGCGCTTGGCCTGGGGGGGTTCCTGTGGGCTTTGAAGAGTGGCCAGTACGAAGATCTCGACGGCGCCGCCGAGCGGATCCTTATCGATCGGGAAGACAAGATCGGCAGATAGCGAAGTGCTGGCAAAATAACCGGACCACGACCGTCTCCACCTTGACTATGACGCGCCAGATCGGTGTCCGAGAATCTTAGGTCTCCAAAATGAACTCCACCAATTTGCGCCAGCGCAAAGAAACGCTGCGTCAGGTCAGCTAGGTTCTGCTCATCCGCAACGGTTGAGAGATAGGAGACTGACATGATCACGCGACGTGAAGCTCTGTTCGGGGCAGCGATCGGCGCTGCCGCCGTGGCAGCACTACCTGCATTTTCGGCACCTGTGACAAAGGCGGACATTCGAGGGCTCGCCCGCGAAAAGATCAAGCTCGTGGCACCGCCGTTCGTCCATCCGCACGATCAGGTCGCCAAGGGTGGACCCAAGATCGTCGAGTTCACCATCACGATCGAGGAAAAGCCTCTTGTCATCGACGCCGACGGCACGACGCTCAATGCGATGACCTACAACGGCTCGATCCCCGGCCCGCTGATGGTCGTTCATCAGGACGACTATCTCGAGCTGACGCTCATCAATCCCGACACCAACTCACTCGCCCACAACATCGACTTCCACGCCGCGACGGGCGCTCTGGGTGGTGGCGGTCTCACGCTGATCAATCCCGGCGAACAGGTGACCTTGCGCTTCAAGGCGACGCGGACGGGAACGTTCGTCTACCACTGCGCACCTGGTGGCGCGATGATCCCTTGGCATGTCGTCTCCGGCATGAGCGGCGCAATCATGGTGTTGCCGCGCGATGGGCTCAGGAACGACAAGGGCGAGCCGGCCAGATACGACAAGATCTTCTACATCGGCGAGAACGACTTCTATATTCCGCGCGACGAGAAGGGCAATTTCAAGAGCTACGAATCTGCCGGCGACGGTTACGATGACATCGTCAAGGTCATGCGCGGGCTGATCCCGACGCATGTCTTGTTCAACGGCAAGGTAGGTTCCCTGACCGGCGACAACGCCATGAAGGCGAAAGTCGGCGAGACCGTGTTGATCGTCCATTCACAGGCCAACCGCGATACCCGGCCGCATCTGATAGGCGGTCACGGCGACTATGTCTGGGAACAGGGCAAATTCGCCAACCCGCCGGCCAAGGACCTGGAAACCTGGTTCATCCGTGGCGGCTCGGCGGGCTCGGCGCTGTATACGTTCCTGCAGCCAGGTGTCTACGCCTACGTGAATCACAATCTGATTGAGGCCGTGGAACTCGGAGCGACCGCTCACTTCATGGTCGAAGGCGAGTGGGATGCCGACCTGATGACGCA
>NZ_RZPB01000787.1:0-2702 GCF_003998535.1 Mesorhizobium sp. M7A.F.Ca.AU.002.02.1.1
GCTTTCGTCCGAATTCGACATCAGCCGCGAGCGCGTGCGCCAGATCGAGGTGCGCGCCTTCGAGAAGGTGCAGGATGCGGTCAAGGCCGCCGCCAAGCGCCAGACCCAGGCGCTGCGCACCATTGAGGCGCAGCCCGCAGCCTAAAGCCGGCTAAAGGCAACAAGATCTAAAGGCGGCGCCAGGAAACTGGCGCCGCTTTTTTCTTGTGTGGTTGGCGAAAGCGGAGGCGACATCCGATCTCCCCTGCAAGGGGGAGATTGCAGCTTCGCCGGCAGCGATCTCTCAAAGCCCATCCAGCGGAAACTTTAGATACCGCCGGCCATTCGCTTCGGGTTCGGGCAGCCTCCCGCCATTCATGTTGACCTGCAGCGCATGCAGGATCAGCCGCGGCATCGGCAGCGTCCTGTCGCGCGCTTCGCGCAGGGCGACGAACTCGGCCTCGCTGCGGACGGCGGCAAGATGGGTGTTGGTCGCCTTCTGTATGGCGACCGTGCTTTCCCACAAGGGTTCGCGGCCGCCGGCCTGATAGTCATGACCGACGAACACCCGCGTCTCGTCCGGCAACGCCAGTATGTCCTGGATCGAGCGCCAGAGCCGCGCGGCACTGCCGCCGGGAAAGTCCGTCCTCGCTGTGCCGCTGTCGGGCATGAACAGCGTGTCGTGGACGAAGGCGGCATCGCCGATCACATAGGTGATCGACGCCAGCGTATGGCCGGGCGAGAACAGCACCTTGGCCGGAAGCGTGCCGACCGTGAAGGTTTCGCCTTCACCAAACAGCCTGTCCCACTGCGAACCGTCGGCGGGAAAATCCGGCCAGTTGTAGATCGCCTTCCACAAATTCTGGACGTCGACGACCCTGTCGCCGATCGCTGTCGGCGCTCCGGTCTTCTCCCTCAGATAGTGCGCCGCCGAGAAATGATCGGCGTGCGGATGGGTGTCGAGGATCCATTCGACGCTCAGCCCCTGCTCGCTGACGAAGTCGAGCAGGATATCGGCATTCGTCGTTGCCGTAGCACCGGATTTCTCGTCGAAATCGAGGATCGGATCGATGATGGCGCAGCGTTTCGTCGCCTGGTCGGCGACGACATACTGGATGGCCCCGGTCGGCTTGTCGTAGAAGCCGCTGACCTGCGGCCTGGCCAAAGCTACGTCCAATTCTGGCTTCCCCAACTCTCGGTCGTCAGGAATGATTTTCTCTGACGACACCCGAGAGGAGCATGGTTGTCCGCTCGGGTGAGCCAGTCAAGTATCATTTCGCTCGCGGCGACAGGAAAGCCAAAAACTGTTCCGAGGAGCGGTCAGGCAGAGGGCTGCTTGGTCTTCCGCAGATACGGCAGGATGGTCTCATAAGCGCCGAAGCGCCTGATCGCGTCCTCGTTGGAGACGGCAGCGGTGATGATGACGTCCTCGCCCTGCTTCCAGTTTGCCGGCGTCGCCACCTGATGCTTGGCGGTCAGCCGCATGGAATCGACCGCACGCAGGATCTCATCGAAGTTGCGGCCCGTGGTCATCGGGTAGGTCAGCACCAGCTTGATCTTCTTGTCCGGTCCGATGACATAGACCGAGCGCACCGTGGCATTGTCGGCCGGTGTGCGGCCTTCCGACGTCTCGCCGGCACCGCCCGGCAGCATGTCGTAGAGCTTGGCGACCTTGAGGTCCTTGTCGCCGATCAGCGGGTAGTTCACCGAATGGCCGGTCGCCGTCTTGATGTCGTCCTGCCACTTGCCGTGGCTTTCGACCGGATCGACCGAAATGCCGATGATCTTGACGTTGCGCTTCTTGAATTCGCCTTCGAGCCCCGCCATCGTGCCAAGCTCGGTCGTGCAGACCGGCGTGAAATTCTTGGGATGACTGAACAGGATCGCCCATCCGTCCCCGATCCAGTCGTGGAATTTGATCGTCCCTTGCGTGGTCTCGGCGGTAAAATCCGGCGCAATGTCGTTGATACGAAGGCTCATGGTACATCTCCCCTGTAAACGGAACCCGTCGGCAGCGAGGAACGACAAGCGGCAACCCATGCTGCCATCGAACTGCCCCGCCCGGGCATCGTTGCATCTTAGCGCAAAAATCGTGACTGCAAGACAATATGAAACTCTTGTCGGTGGCAGGCGAGCATTTTTATGCTGCCGAATGCTCGGCACGCGGATGAGAGCCTGTTGGGCTGGACAGGAGAGATCCTGCCTCAGCTCTTGTTGACCGCCATTGTCACAGTCAGGTCTTCCATGCGCTGTGCCAGCGCGCTGAGCGCGTTGGTCAGCACGCTATCGCTCTTGTCGGCCTTGGTCAGAGCCTCGTCGCGGGTCTTGCGCAAGGTCAGCACTTCGCTTTCCATGCCCTTGACGCGTTTCTGCAACTCCGAGAGTTCATCCATCACCATGATGCCGGCCATCACGGTCAGCCGCTGATCGCCAATCTCGCCGAACGAGTCCTTCAGGTGTGAAACATAGCGGTCGAAACGTTCGGCAAGATCGATCAGATGCTCTTCCTGGCCCTCGTCGCAGGCCATGCGATACTGCTTGCCGTCGATTGAAACCGTGACCTGTGCCATCGGGCCAGCTCCTATCTGTCCAACACGGCGCGGATGGTTTCCATGGCGGTCACCAAACGTCGCGAGACTTCCTTGTTGGCATCTTCCAGCCGTTCGGCGCGCGCTTCGGAATTGTCGAGTTCCTGCGCCAGCCGCGAGCGATCGGCGTTCATC
>NZ_RZPB01000788.1:0-2702 GCF_003998535.1 Mesorhizobium sp. M7A.F.Ca.AU.002.02.1.1
GCGCGATGTTGGCCGGGTTCGTGCCATTCATCGATCGGATTTAAGCGCGACCTGATTGTTCGTGAACCATTGACCCGTCGGCGAGTGACCCCGCCGGCGGGGGGTGGCATGGGTGCGTTTCGCCCGGATTGCCGCTGAAAATTTTCCTAATACCTCTTGAAGGTGCAAGTCGCGATTCTAAATTGATGGTCGCCGGTCGCCTGATGGGGCCGGCAAGACCAGGAGGCGGCAAGGCTCTTGGCGCCTCCTATGATCCATGTTGCTCAAAGGAGGATGTGGTTATGAACCTCGATTTTACCCCCCTGTACCGGTCCAGCATCGGCTTCGACCGCATGGTCGACATGCTTGAAAATGCGAGCCGTGTGGCCTCGTTCGACAACTGGCCGCCCTACGATATCGCCAAGGTTGATGATGATGACTATCGCATCACGATGGCGGTCGCCGGTTTCTCGCAGGACCAGCTGACCATCACTCACCAGCCCAACATGCTGGTCGTGAGCGGGTCGCAATCCGGCGATGAGAACGGCCAGTATCTCTACCGCGGCATCAACGGGCGCGCTTTCGAGCGTCGGTTCGAACTGGCCGATCATGTCAAAGTTGCTGGCGCCAGCCTTGAGAACGGGCTGCTGAGCATCGATCTCAAGCGCGAGGTTCCCGAGGAGATGAAACCGCGCAAGGTCGAGATCTCCAGCGGGGCTCCCATGCCGAAGATCGAAGCCCCCAAGGTCGAGACCGAGAAGCTGGCGGCCTGAGCAATCCACGATGAAGGCATCGCTTGAGCCGGGCGTCCGGCCCGGCTCACAGACCTACGAAAGGAGAAAGACAATGAGCGTACGTGACTTGATCCCATGGGGCCGGGGCAACGGAAACTCGGCGCCCAGTCTCTTCCCTGATGGAGATCGAGACCCCTTCGTCTCCCTCCACCGGGAGGTAAACCGGCTGTTCGATGACGCCTTCCGCAGCTTCGGCGCCAGACTGCCGGCCTTCAGTCCCTCTTTTGCCGCCACTTGGCCCAGCGTCGAAATTTCCGACACGGACAAGGAAGTCCGCGTCACGGCGGAAATACCCGGCCTGGACGAGAGCGACATAGAAGTCCTGCTGGACAACGGGGCGCTCAAGCTTAAAGGCGAGAAGCGTTCCGAGACCGAGGACAAAGACCGGCAGTTCTCCGAGCGCTTCTACGGTCGCTTCGAGCGCCTCATTCCGCTCGGCTACGAGGTCGAGGAAGACAAGGTCAACGCCGCCTTCAAGAACGGGGTGCTGACCGTGACCTTGCCCAAGACCGAGCGGGCGCAGGCGAAGGCCAAGCGGATCGCAATCAACGGCAAGAACTGACGCACGGCAGTATGAGCAGCGGCCGTAACGGCCGCTGCTCGTACCACCCTTCATGATAGGAGGGACAGACAATGGAGACAGTTCAAAGCAGCGACATCAGAAGCCCAACCAGGACCTCCGGCCGGCCGGACAATGACAATCGGTCTCGTGTCGACGAGCCGGCTTTGTCAATGGGGCGGTCAGTGTTTCCGGACGGCGTGACGGGACGGATCTACCAGCCATGCCGCTCGGCCATGACCTCGGCAAAGCCCCGCAAGGACTGGCGATTGATCTTCGAACCTCGCACAGCCCCGTTCATCGAGCCGCTGATGGGCTATACGGGCGGCCGGGACACCCTGACCCAGGTTCGACTGGATTTTCCGACGCTGGAGGCGGCGATCCGTTATGCGGAGCGCCAAGGCCTCAGCTACGTGGTGCAGGCTCCATCTTCTGGCTCTCAGGCCAAGGTCAGCAACAGGCAAGCATCGGAGGAGAGGCACGCCTTTTCCGACGTGGTTTGGCAACGGCTACAATTGGCATGGCTCCAGGCAAGCCACAACTATGGCGCTGGTGCACAGGCAGCGCACATACAGACGGCGCTTTCCGAGCCCGAGACATTCTACGCCTGTCCGATGGAGGTGGTGGATGACCCGGTACTCGCACCCGACGAGAAACGTGCCGTGCTCAAGAACTGGGCCTGGAACGAGTACCTGATCGACTTGGCCACCGCTGAAGGCATGCCGGAAAATGCACGTCCGACGCGATTGGACGAGGTTGAGCTCGCTCTGCTGGCCTTGGAGGGCAGTACCCAGAGATTCCAGACTCGGCTCAGCCCGGTACGATCCCGGATAGCCGCATGATTGGAGGCAAGAATGGACCCACTGATCGTCTTAGACGCCCAACGGACCATCCCGAACCCCTTCGCGCTTGCGGTCGCGGCAGCAGGGCGGGCGCGCGCACTGGCGCGCGGCGCAGCGCCCCGGCTGGCGGCCAGGCCGAAGAGCCGGCTGCATCTCGCATTGAGTGAGATCGCCGGCAATGCGTTCGAACCTCGGGAGATCGAACCCTTCCTCCTGACTGAGCCGATCTCGCCGAAGGACTGCGCCCGTTTCAAATCCGGACCCAGGAAGCTTTGCGGCATCGGGCCGAACAGGCCCGCTGCCGCACCCGCCCTCGACTCAAGGGCGGTACATTGACGTACTGAAACGCAGGAAAGGAGAATGACGATGTTGAAGAATCTCGCTTCCGACAGCAGCAGGCCGGCGCTCGATGTCGTAAACATCCTTGCCGGCATCGCGCTGGCGCTCTCGCCTTGGCTCCTTGGCTATGCTGCCGATGCTGTTGCCGTCTGGCACGCCTTCATCGCGGGCGTAATCACCGTTCTGATC
>NZ_RZPB01000789.1:0-2689 GCF_003998535.1 Mesorhizobium sp. M7A.F.Ca.AU.002.02.1.1
GCATGAGGCCGTTCCTCGCTATCACAAACACACGTTCGAACCTTATGAAGGAACACAACAATGGCTGATCTCGCAAAGATCGTAGACGACCTTTCGAAGCTGACCGTCCTCGAGGCGGCCGAGCTGTCGAAGCTTCTGGAAGAAAAGTGGGGCGTTTCGGCTGCTGCTCCGGTGGCGGTTGCCGCTGCTGGCGGCGCTGCGGCCGCTGCTGCTCCGGCCGAGGAAAAGACGGAATTTGACGTCGTCCTCACCGACGCAGGCGCTCAGAAGATCAACGTCATCAAGGAAGTCCGCGCCATCACCGGTCTTGGCCTCAAGGAAGCCAAGGATCTGGTTGAAGCGGCTCCGAAGCCGGTCAAGGAAGCCGTTTCCAAGGCCGACGCTGACAAGTTCAAGGCCCAGCTGGAAGCAGCCGGCGCCAAGGTCGAACTGAAGTAAGCGTAAAAGCGGCGGGCGGCCTCGCGCCGTCCGCCACTCCCTTCGCCCGAAGGGAGAGCGCGTAACGCGAGATCTGCGAGAACCTCTTTCCTGAGGGCCGAAAACCGGCCTTCAGGAAACGGGTTTTCTCCCGTTCTAGCCGGCCGCCGACAGGCGCCGGGAAAACAGACAGAGGGTTGCCGCCAAGGTGGCCCAGTATGCAAGGCGAGCCGCGGCGAGGCTCGTCCCGAGTTTAGAGCTAAGGAGCGACGATGGCCCAGACCCAGACTTTCAATGGCCGCAGACGCGTACGCAAGTTCTTCGGAAAGATTCCGGAAGTTGCGGAGATGCCGAACCTGATCGAGGTTCAGAAGGCATCCTATGACCAGTTCCTGATGGTGGCGGAGCCCAAGGGTGGGCGTCCGGACGAGGGGCTGCAGGCCGTTTTCAAGTCGGTCTTCCCGATCTCCGATTTTTCCGGCTCCTCCATGCTGGAGTTCGTGAAGTACGAGTTCGAAGGACCGAAATTCGACGTTGACGAATGCCGTCAGCGCGACCTCACCTATGCCGCGCCGCTCAAGGTGACGCTGCGCCTCATCGTGTTCGATATCGACGAGGACACCGGCGCCAAGTCCATCAAGGACATCAAGGAGCAGGACGTCTACATGGGCGACATGCCGCTCATGACCTTGAACGGCACCTTTATCGTCAACGGCACCGAGCGCGTCATCGTTTCGCAGATGCACCGTTCGCCGGGCGTCTTCTTCGACCATGACAAGGGCAAGTCGCACTCGTCGGGCAAGCTTCTGTTTGCCGCGCGCGTCATCCCGTATCGCGGTTCGTGGCTCGACATCGAGTTCGATTCCAAGGACGTCGTGCACGCCCGCATCGATCGCCGCCGCAAGATTCCGGTGACGTCGCTGCTGATGGCGCTCGGCATGGACGGCGAAGAGATCCTGTCGACCTTCTACAACAAGATCACCTACAAGCGTGCCGGCGACCATTGGCGCATTCCGTTCAACGTCGAGCGTTTCCGCGGCCTCAAGGCTGTCGGCGACCTGGTCGATGCCGATACCGGCGAAGTCGTCGTCGAGGCCGGCAAGAAGATCACCGCACGCCAGGCACGGGCGCTTGGCGAAAAGGGTCTGAAGGCGATCAAGGCGACCGACGAGGACCTGCTCGGCAACTATCTGGCCGAGGACATCGTCAACTACGCCACCGGCGAGATCTTCCTCGAGGCCGGTGACGAGATCGACGAGAAGACGCTGAAGGTGCTGCTCGGCACCGGCGAAGAGGAGATCAAGGTTCTCGACATCGACCACGTCAATGTCGGCGCCTATATCCGCAACACGCTCAACGTCGACAAGAACGAGAGCCGCCAGGACGCGCTGTTCGACATCTATCGTGTCATGCGCCCCGGCGAGCCGCCGACGCTTGAAACCGCCGAAGCCATGTTCAACTCGCTGTTCTTCGATAGCGAGCGCTACGATCTGTCGGCCGTCGGCCGCGTCAAGATGAACATGCGCCTCGAGCTGAAGGCCGAGGACACCGTGCGCGTGCTGCGCAAGGACGACATCCTGGCCGTGGTCAGGACGCTGGTCGAACTGCGCGACGGCAAGGGCGAGATCGACGACATCGACAATCTCGGCAACCGCCGCGTGCGTTCGGTCGGCGAGCTGATGGAAAACCAGTACCGCGTCGGCCTGCTGCGCATGGAGCGCGCGATCAAGGAGCGTATGTCCTCGATCGAGATCGACACGGTCATGCCGCAGGATCTGATCAACGCCAAGCCGGCGGCTGCCGCCGTGCGCGAGTTCTTCGGTTCCTCGCAGCTGTCGCAGTTCATGGACCAGACCAACCCGCTGTCGGAGATCACCCACAAGCGCCGCCTCTCGGCGCTTGGACCGGGCGGTCTGACCCGCGAGCGCGCCGGCTTCGAAGTGCGCGACGTGCACCCGACGCATTACGGCCGCATCTGCCCGATCGAGACGCCGGAAGGCCCGAATATCGGTCTGATCAACTCGCTGGCCACCTTCGCACGCGTCAACAAGTACGGCTTCATCGAGAGCCCGTACCGCAAGATCGTCGACGGCAAGCTGACCAATGACGTCGTCTATCTCTCGGCGATGGAAGAGGCCAAGCACCATGTCGCGCAGGCCAACGCCGAGCTCGACAAGAACGGTGGTTTCGTCGACGAATTCGTCATTTGCCGCAGTGCCGGCGAAGTGATGATGGCGCCGCGCGAAAACGTCGATCTGATGGACGTGTCGCC
>NZ_RZPB01000078.1:0-13806 GCF_003998535.1 Mesorhizobium sp. M7A.F.Ca.AU.002.02.1.1
ACTCGAGGATGGTGCGCTCGACCACGATGCCGATGTCTTTTGTGGGAACGATGATCAGTGCGCCGGCAGCGGGCAGAGACATCACCAACGCTGTGGTGCGGCCCATCTGCTGCATGTCGGTCTCCCGATCTGGATTTGGTGCCACCGGGGTAGAATCGAACTCCCGGCCCGCTGCTTACGAGGCAGCCGCTCTACCACTGAGCTACGGCGGCGAAACTTACGCCGTCGTTGTTGTGAGAATGGTCTGACCGGTGAAGCGGCTGGCGTAGTCCATGACCTGCTCCTCAATCAGTACCCTGAACCGCGAATGCCAGTATTTATGATGCGTGGGGCAGAGCGGTATCAGGTTGGCGGGGTCGTTGTTTTCGTGATTTTCGTCGAGGTGATGAACCTCAACGATGTTTACCTCGTCGCAAACCACACACTTTTTCTCGTGGTGGCTGAAACACGTCGATCGGTAGGACTCAGTCTTCCAGTTCGGATGATTGCTGCCGCTTCTGAAATGTGTGTTGGCGCATGCTTTGGAGCAAGTCTCGCCACGCCCTCTTATCGGATCGTCGCAAACGGGGCAGGATCTGATATTCTCCAGGGCAAGGTGGCACAGGCTCTCGTGGCGCATCAGCCCGCTCGCATGGACTTCCCTGCCACACCATTGGCACGGCCGCTGACCTATCGCATTCCTCGCCTTCGCCAAGTTGGCCAGGTGTCGCTCGGAGCCAGTGTAGGCCCCGGCATGCATCTTGACCTTACCCTTCTGCGTGAAATGCGAGATGTCGAGACCAGCTTTGGCGATCCTGCGCTTAAGGTAGGATTGGTAACCGCCAGACACCTTGATGCCGAGGATGCGCAAGACCCCTGAATAGGTAGCAGAGTTTCTTACAGCAGCCCCAAGTTCGTCTTCCGTGAATTGGTGCTTGCGTTCAGGCATCCGTTACGGGTCATCGTCCTTTTGAAGCCGGCATCCCACCGGCTGGCCGCTCATATCCGGACGCCATCCCGGATTAGGCTTCCCAAAGTCGGGGTTCGAGCGGCTTCCCCTTTGATCTGGCTGATTCTGCCTGGGGCACAACTTTATGTTTCGAGGCGTTTCTGACTCGCCTTTAGGGAGGAACGCAACCCCTAGTGTTTCAGGTTTTTGTTAACACAATTTATGGTACACGCCGAAACTCCAATAATGCCAACTATTCTCGCCAGATCGCAACTTTGTTCGCCTCAGTTATCCCTCTTCTGGGCCTCCAATTCCTCGAAAACCCTTGGCACTGTTGACGTTTCGCCTGTTTCTGTGCTTTGACACTGCCGTCCCGAAACAGGAAGGCAGTTCCATGGTCAACATCGACAACATCAACCTCGAGAACCTCTCGATCTCCGATCTCTCTGCGCTCGAGGAGCGCATCAGGACTGCCAAGATGGTTCCGACTGGTCTTCGCGCGATCAGCCTGGTCGCCGCACTGAAGGAAACCATGAAGGCCATCCGCGAGATCGACGATAGCATTCTCGGCGAGGTTCTCGGCCCGATCGCCCCGCAGGCGATGCCGAAGGAGGCAACGACTGCTCGGAAGTATGGCCTATCCGAGACCCAGGTGAAGAACGCCAAGGACAAAGCGGTCAAGGCGATCGCAGCGCTTTAGAATATATTCTGATTTCAGTTTATTCTATTCGGGCGCGGTTGGTTAAGCCGCGTCCGCCGTCGGGAACGTCACTTCGAGGTCGCCGATCTCGAGTCCGAACCGGTACGCCTCTCGGGGAGACCTCGTCTCTGTCATATTGATGAATGAATTCTTCAACGTGTAGAGTCCGTTCTCGCCTTGAGACATGGCAAAATCGACTCTTTCGCCCGCCATGAACGTCTCCATCAGCATCTGACGCCCTTCGCTGTCGAGCATGATATCGACGTCAACTGCCCCCGCAGTTACATACGATACCCCCCTGTGTGTTGGCCGATCAAGGGACGCGAGGTCAACAAAGGTGACATCCCGCTCAATCCGCACCATCCACTCCGTCGACTTCCCCAGGAACCGCCAGATGTCATCGACCTTCATGAAGACGTCACCGAGGAGATGATCTGGGAACGGCAGCGACGGCGCCACGGCGGCCTCGACTGCGGCGAGCGCGGGCATTCCGGCCGCCACAACGCCGGCGGTCGCCATCAGGCCTTTCAGGAAGTTGCGGCGGGACAGGTCGGTCATCGTATGCTCCAGTTAGATTTCACCGCGCCAGACGGTTGGCCATCCGGGTTGGTTGGTATCAATGATGCTGATCTGCTTGCCATCGCCTGCCTCGCACTGCGCGGCTGCCCTCGCCCATAGCGTTGCATCGCCTTCGCGGAGCACCTCGAGCAGCGCCAACTTCTCCAGGCGGTAGACCTTCCAGAAGTTCGGATCCCGTTCCTTGATCGTCAGCGTGTTGTGGATGAGGTCGGCGAGTTTGATCGTCTTGGCCGTGGCCGGCGCCTTGGCTGTGTGTGCCAGGTCGAGCGCCTTGCGCGCGGCGCGGTTGCCGTCATCCGGTCGCGAGACGTCCGTGAGCCAGCCGACGAGCTCCGCAACTTGGACGCCGAACTCCGCGTCGATGTCGTCGATCGAAACCGATGGCACGTCTTCAATCACGTCATGCAAGATGGCCGCTGCGATCATCTCCGGCGTGTGTGGGACCGTCTTGACGATCTCGGCGACGGCGATCGGATGTACGATATAGTTTTCGCCGGTATATTTTCTCAATTGGCCTTCATGCGCCTTGGTCGCGAAGATCAGCGCTTTCTCCTCCAGCGCCTCGCCGTACCGGCATATTGGGTAGTTCTCGTGCCATTCAATCATGTGCCGCCGTCCTGCTTCTTCCACATCCGGCACTCGGCACCGTCTTCCGGCCGCATCCTCTCGCAATTGCTGCCATCCGGCTCGGCCGTGGATCCGCCGAACAACAATGCGGTCATCCTGGCTTTGCCATACTTGCGTTCCGCCCATATCGGATTGTCGCCGCCACCTTCGAGTAGAGCGGCATCATCCACGCCGGCGCCACAACTGATCAGTCCGTTGTCGCGAAGCCATCCGCGCGCGCAGGTTCCGCATTTACGATCGTCGCTCATTCTGCCGCCTCCGCCAATTTCAACGTCTCGGCATAGGCGGTCACCACCGCAAGGCAGAGCGCGATCGCCGGCGTGCCCGACGGCCGCAGGTCGATGTCGACGCCGGTATCCCATATGCTGCCCGATTTCGGCTTGCCATATTCCTTCAGCAGTCGCTCGCCATGCACCGGGCAGTTCAGGTCCGGAACCACCCATGCATCATCCGAAACGCAGCATGTCCCCACCTTCCATGCGAAGCCTGGCAGGATGCGCTCGAGCAGCTTCACCGGCGCGTTGAGATCCTTGGTGAAGGCTGGGCAAATAGGCATACCGTTCCGCATGGCGGCGAGCGACAGGTTGAACGGCCGCGGCTCAGGCCACAACGCGCCGATCTCGCGGTCAACCTCTCGGTCCGGCGCTTCCAACGACTCGAGCCGCGCAATCAGTTCTTCGATCATGGACGTTCACCTCTCAGGAGTGGGCCCAGCGCTTTGGTCTGGTCCAGCGCAAAGTCGCCAGGCTGATGCGTGGTGACGCAACCGACGAGGAACAGGCAGATGAGCATCGCGCGGATCATGCCGCTATCTCGCCAGTGCGCGAGTTCAGAATGCCATTGGCGCACGCACGCCATAGCAGCACATCGACCGTGGCGATCTTGTAGCCGCTATCTCGGGCGAGTCGTTCGCACAGTTGCTGTGGCGTCACACCCTCCCGATCAGCTAGGCGCTGAAGGTGAACATCTGGCTTGGCGACATCGGCCCCGAAGTTCTTGGCGAGGTGATATTTCGTGATGCCGCCGATCCATGGCAGCGAAGCGCAGAACTCGATCTTGTCGGGGGCAGAGAGATAGGCCGCCAGCAAGTCGTCACGCGTCCGCCAGATAAGGTCGATCGCTTTTGCCTTGCCTGGGTGGCCGAAGACAGCGAAGGCACTGATGCCGCCCTGTATGGCCGCCATGACCTTGGCGAATATCTTGACCGCGATGGTGTTCTTCATGCCTGAATTGCAGATGACGAATATCGCTTCGGATGCAAAGTCGTCAGCGTCGGCCGGCGGCTTGATGTTTTCGGACCATGAGATGTCGTCTTGGCCTTGCTCGCCAAGCAATGATACGATGTGAAGGAAGTCGCTGCGCTCGATCACAGGGCACCCCCATGCTGCACCGCTTCAAACGCCCCGTAACCATCCGCTGGGAGCGCGGAATGCAGGGCATAGGCGATGTCCACGCCGCCTTGGAAGCCATGCGCAACTGGGTGCGCGAGACTGATACCGTCACCCCGGAGATTGAAGCAGCCTATGTTGTCTGTGCGGAGGTGCTCGATGGGACTAGACCCGCTGAAGATGCTCGGGGAGCATTCGTTGCAGATGCAAGAGGGATGGGGAAACTGCCAGGTGAGTGAGCGGGTCATGGCGCTGGACCGATGGCGGCGCGGACAATATAGCCAGCCTTGCGAAGCCCATCCCGCTCCGGTTTGCCGTCATAGGATCCGCGCATTTGGCCGCCGTCGAGATACCGCACATACTCTGCGATCGCGGCGTCTGCGGTCTCCAGCGCTTTCCTTGCCCGCGCTAGATCTGCCTCTGCGGCTTTGGCGCGGATGGCGGCAACCTGTTGGCCTGCGCGTGCGGCGGATCGATCTGCATCAGCCGCGCCGACTTCCTTCTGCATCCGCTCCAGTTCCACCCTCATCTCGGCTAGGGCTGTATCCTTGGCGGCGAGGGTGGCTTCGAAACTGGCGGCGATCTTCTTCCACGTTTCGAAGCTGGGTGCACTGTCCTTAGGCCATTCGACGCTGATCATTCGCCCGTCCCCCTGTTATTCTGAGATAGGGCGAGACGGCCTGCTTCGGTGATGTTCAGCCAGTCAGAAGAAGGGCCACCGTCTCTCCATTCTGCCAAGCGAAGTTCAACCAGGCGTCTTGCAGGTTTGTATGAGCCGATGCAGTGCGTCCCGCCAGCATAGGATACTTCAACCAGAAGATGCCATTGCGAGGTTGTCAGCTTCATGGCTTTGTAGAAGCGGTGGAGCGAACGTGCTCGATTGCTTGGTCAGGCGACATGGTTCGCCAGTCGGGCCAGTCGCGGCCTTCGTTCTTGGTCTGCTTGGCGATGAGCGCGGCAACGATCTGCTCGGGTGAATGGCCAGCCCGCCAAGCGCCATCCAGCGCCAAGATCGTAACGTCGATCCATTCGGCGATGTCGGAAGGGTCGGCTTCGATCTCAGACAGTTCCTTGCGGATATGATCGATCACGCCCTTGGTGCGCGGGCCGGGACCGAATGTGGCTTCTGACCATTCCCGCTGGCGAGCCAGATGCGCCAACATGTCGAAGCCGTCCAGCACCATGCCTGGTACTCCTTCCCCTGGTGGTGCGGTGGAGAGGGCTGCTTCGAGGGCGGCTCGGATGGTAGCCTCGATGCTCATGTCCTTTACCTGACAGGCGCACCACGCTCTAAACGCCCGCTCGACCATCGCTTCGCTAACTCCCGTAGTGGTGGCTGTAGGTTGGGTGGTGGTGGTCATGCTGCGGCCTCACTGTAAAACGTCTCAGTTATCTGGCCGGAGTTGTCTCCGCGCTGCCAATGGAAGGCTGCGATAGCGTTGCCCATCGGGAACCCGAGCTTTGAACCTGTCCCGTACCATCGGATGTTCTTGGTCGAGAGCCCGTAATTTCGGCACTCTCGAACTGTCCCGTACCCGCTAACGATGTTGCGCGCCGGCACCAGAAATACGACATTATCGGAGATAGAAAACGCATGCTTCATGAACTGCCGGGTTTTGGAGTAGGGAGGGTTTCCTATGATCCAATCCACATGGTCGCGGAAATCGAAGAAGTCGCGGCCATCATCAATCTCGCACCACTGTGCGGATGGGATGAAGTCCGTAAATGCTCCTTGACCTCGGCATGGGTCGAGTATCTTCCCGGCTGGGCTAAAAAACCGAACCATGTCGGAGACGCACCAAGCCGGCGTGTAGACGATGTCGCCTCTCTTCATGGCTTCGCCACCCCGTCCGTATCTTGGGCGGAAAGGGCGGCGAGAGCCTTGCGCCATTCGCTTTCGGTTCGCTCCTTGTCTGTGAGGATTCCAGCAGGACACCACGAGTTGCGGCCATACTCCCATGCACGTCTAAGCTCGTCTTCCCCACCCTTGGTGGCCGGGATGATGGAAGAGAGGGCAGTCTCGATCTTGTCTTGGAGTTCTTGATCAGGCGCCGGTGGTGGAGCCAGATAAAGCGGATGGATCGGCATGTTAGGCCCATAAACACCGGCTGGATTTTTGGTCACCGCAACCCATGTCTCATTGTCGTCCCTGTCTGTGCCCAGGATTAGCCAGGCGACCGGCTCTCCTGCCTTCACGCTCACCGCTACCGGTGCGACAGCGGGGGAGGCGAAGAAGAGAGGGCGGACGTTGCGGACATCCTTAGGATCGGGGATGTGGCTGGAGTACATCGTGCCGCTCCACCGGTTGTGGTCGTGGCTGTAGCAAAGCTCAAACAGGTAGCCTACCGGCTCCTCGCTCGGTGCTGCTCCCTGACTATGGATAGCGGAGAGGGCGCGGAGGTCGTCATATTGCTTCCATGCGTCGCAAGCGGCGCAACCCTCGGCATAGTCAGGGCAGCGCTCGCCGAATGCTTCGGTGATGGCTTCAGCAATGAAATCCGTGGTGGTAGGGCTTTCTTGATGGGTGCCGGAGAGGGCGGTTTCGGATTCGTCGTGAGCATGGGTCATGGCTAAATTCTTTCCGCTAGCGTTCTCGAAGACCATGCCGGCTGAAACGGGTACCGAAGCGCCGCCATCCAGCAACGAAGTCGGAAGCCGCAGCCGTCATCATACCCCTGCCCTTCCCTCAACTGTTCATGGTAGCGGATCCGGCCGGCCTGGGTGATGCGATCAAGCCCGGCCAGTTCCAGTTTCCGCTGCATCTTGCGGTCAGCCTTGTAGCCGGCGTCCAGCCACTTCGGTTCGTCGATCGCCACATAGGGCAGCTTCAACAGGCCGCCGAAGGCGCGCTCGAGCCGGTCATGAACTTCATTCTCGGCCGCTTCGATATCTGTCAGCACCCGAGCGGCCCGCCTGTCATTGAATGCCGCCTGCTCGAATCCCGTCACCTCGTCAGGTCTACTGCCTCGCCTCATCGTCACCGCCCTCCGCGCGCGGCATCTATTTCGTCTACCGACCATCCGGCCCGACGAAGCGCCATAATCTGCTCTCGCCCAAGAGGTGGAGATGCATACTCCGCAGCCAGATCCGCGGTTACCTTGCGCTGGCGCCTGTACCGTTCAGCTATTTCTGGATGTTCCTGAAATTCGTCAGGAAGGATGTCCCCTTCCGCATCGGTAAAGATCGCGTAGAGCCTGGGCCATCGACCAACATCCCCTGCATTGAAACCACTCCAGCCTGCTGGCCCAAAGACCTCTCGAATTTCAATGTCGCCATCTGATTCATGGCGCCCAATCGAAGTCGAACCTGAGAACGCTATGCCAAGAGTGTCGGCCAGCAGATAGTCCTTGTGGACCATAAGACTTTCCGTTTTCATCCCGTACCATGGGTCAAGCCGCTCATAGGTTTTGCTCACCTGTTCTAAGGTCAGATCGCGAATGACAGACACGGTCCCGCCTCGGCTCTTGGTCATTATGGACCAAAGCGATTGCGTCGGATCGTATGCCTGGCCGTCCATCACTTCCCTCCGCGCGCAAGCGTGAGCGCATCTAGTGCCATTTTGTCCAGTTCATCTGCGCGGGCATTATCGCTGTCGCGCGTCCACCTCATCGGCTCCATAAATTGTTGCAGCGCCTCCAGCGCAGCCACGAGCTCGTCATGCGCATTGACCGCCTTCATCGCCAGTTGGTAGTTCGGCTCGGACAGCACGCGGCAAGCGACGGGGAATGGATGGCCGTTACTGATCACCCGCCTATCGCCGGGCCCTACAAAAACAGCCGTGGTGTTGGTCCACGGGGCCGGATCATATTCTGTGGTCACGATGCAGCCCTCACGATATCCTGAATGTGCGAGCCTTGAACGGTGAGCAGTTCGATGGGTCCGCCCGCCACCGCGTCATCAAAGACGCCGACCACAAGTCGACCGGTGAACCATGCGAACGTGTCGAGGTCAGACCGACCTTTCAATAGGATCGGGCCGTCCTCGAATTGATGATGGCCGTGCACAACGTGTCGCTTACCATGGCCGCGCTCGTCATCATCAGGGTATATCTTCCAGCCAAGATCCTGATCATCCTGCTGGTCGAGCGGCTTGAACGGATCGACGCCGGCGTGGACGAAGACGCGGTGTTCGTCGATGTGCATCCGAGGCAGCGCCTTCATCCAATCCAGATGAGAACTTGGGACCAATGCGGCTGCGACCGCGGCACCATCGCCGATCTTGGCGCCGTAGGAGATCAGCGTGCGGCCGCCTCCGTTGGGGATCCACCAGCGGCCGACGAGCTCGAGATTAGCGCAGCACTCAACCATGATGTCTTCGTGATTGCCGCGCAGACATATGCGACGCCAGCCCGGCGGCAGTGCCGGGTCATCCATGAGCCATTCGATGATTTCGCGGCTCTGCGGTCCACGGTCGACGTAGTCACCAAGATGGACAATGGTGCCCGGTATGCCGAGCGCATGCTGCGAAATGGCGTCGTAGGCCATCTGCAGCAGGTCGAAGCGACCGTGCAGGTCTGCTATCGCGTAGGTTTTCACCCGATTCCTCCCATCTGATAGAACGAACTGATCAAGCCGAGGACAACTAGGACCGCGCCGACGGCGATGCACCAGGCTTCGAAGCGGCTCATCCGAGCACTCCGGCGTCGACATTGAGGCGCCGGAGAAGCGGGAAATTGTAAACACGCCAATGGATGCGCGTGTAACCCGGCTCATTCTCGGCTCGCCTGGCGACGCAGCATGCCTCCGCATCCTCCGCTTTTTCGAACACTGCGGCGGGAAAATCATTCCCCATGACGACATGCACTTCGGTCATTTACACCACCTCGATATGGAACGGAGCTCGAACGCCGTTGCAATGCGTCTGCGCCGCCTCCAGCGCGGCCAGGACGCGGTCACGCGGGTCGCCTACGCCGCCATGAAGCTTGCCCTGCGCATACGGCCCGCCCTCGCCCGCGGCCACATAGGACGAATATTCCGCCACCGAGTAGTCGGAACTGACCTTGAACAACCGCCCGCCATGGCCGACCAGCAGTTCATCAATGTCCTTGCCGGAGATTTCCTTCAGTTTCTCGACGACGTTCAGCACGAGGTGCGCCATGACGTCCTTGCATTCCATCTTGGGCAGCGAGGCGTATTCCAGCATCTGCCCGACCCGGTAGGATCCGGTGAAGCCGATCACATAGGGCCCGTTCCGAAACACCTTCCGGTTGGCGCGCACCTCGATGCTCTCGCCGCTGACTGCCGCGCTGTCGGCGCCGATGTAGACCTTGCCGTTGTCGATGAGCCCGACGATGCAAGTCACTTCAGATCACCATCGCCCAGATGGTCTATGAAGTATGCGAACGCGAGGACGATGAGGCCAATAGCCAGACCCAACGGCACTCCAATGATTATATCGCTCACGTCCGCCCTCTCCATTTCGACCACACCACCACATAGGCGTAGCCAACTAGGGCGCCGGCGGCTGCCGCGGAGATAGCCATGAGAAAGTCGAGTGGGACACTCGGGCTATTGAGCGTCAGCGGATCGACAGTGATCGCGGCCGCCAGCATGACATCGGCGAGCATGGCGCCGATAAGCGCGCCTTGGACCCTGGCGTTGGTCACTTGTTGCGGCCCTCCCATGGATAGATTGCCTCCATCTGGTTTGGGTAAAGCGCCCGGCACATCGCCCGGATCGAGGGCGGAGCCCCGTTGGCCTGATAGTTCACGACTGACGCAGCGCTGATGCCCAACGCCTTCGCGGCGGCGCGCCCGGTGTAGTTCATCGCCGAAAGCCACCGCTTGAACTCCGCGGCAGACATGGAAATGGCCTCTGGAGCGTCGATAGACCGGGTTTTGTTCACTGAATGAATATCCGACCGCTAGGGCATTAATGTTCAGGTCGGAAATTAAATACGCCCATCATTCTATAAATGCAATATGCATATCACATTTTATTTTATGCGACTGGTCGGAACTGCAGCGGCCGCTTTTCCGGCTGCCGGCACCACTCGGGCAGCATATTCAGCAGCCCATTTTCCCGCGCATAGACTTCCATCACGCCCTTCTGAGCATGGTGGTGCTTGCATAGGGCCCAGAGGTTCGACCAGGTGTATTTCAGATCTGGCCGATCCACGACCGGGATGATGTGGTCGACCAGATCCGTCAGCGTGTCACGGTCTTGCTGGGCGCACCAGGCGCAGCAAACATGCCGCTTTCGATAGGCGATCGACAGCCTATCCCATTTGGAATCGTACCCTCTATCTCGAGGCGAGCCGCGGTAATTCCCAGCCTTCACGAGCTTCTGGACGGCGATCGCCATCGGTGCCTGGAAGGGCTTGAACCGCGGCGGCCGGCTGTTTCTTGTCACGGTCGAAAATCCTTCTACGCCTTGGCTGATATGGGCTTCCGCGTGCCGGGCGGCAAAATGTTTTTCTTTCCTGGACGAAAATTCTTTCCGTGGAGTCTCCCGTTTTTGGCTGGCAACTCGGTCCGGGAGGCGCGCGCGCGCGGGTTTAACCGGCACCCCCTACCCCCTCGAGGCGCCGGCGGCCTGGCGTCGACGAGGTGCGACCCGACGACGACGAGACCGACGAGCGGCACGACGACGAGCGGCGGCACGGCAAGGCGACGAGGCGCGGTTGCGATTGATCCGATTGAGAATGAAGGCGACGGCATGAGCTTGGCCGTGCGGCGCGGCGCGGTGCGACCTGGCAAAGCGCGGCGCGGCCATGCGCTGCAGCTGGACGGCGCGGCGTGGCACGGCATACGCTTATTAATATGCGATATGCATTTATTCTATTGACAAGGCGCGCGGGCATAGGCAAGGTGTGGATAGTCGATTGTGACTGACCACGGAGCCCGACTAATGACACCGCACCTCGCAGCCCTTCGTTACATCACGCTGGCAACGTTCAGCCGCCGCGCGGCTATCCGCTTTGCAATGAACTACGAAGCGACATGCGGCAGTGAAGCGGCCTTTGACGAGTATCTGTCCTATCTCGACTGACAAGCATGGGCGCGCCGCAAGGCGCGCCTTTCTACCCCGCCGACAGTGGCGCAACCGGAGCCTGAAACGAAATGACCCAGCCCAGCCGCTACCAAGTCCGCCGCGCCAAGCGCGCCAGCGCACGGCGTTGGACTGTCATTCGTGAGCGGGCGCTTGTGGCTGTGTTGTGCATGATGCTTGCGCCGCCGTGCGCGTTCATTCTGTATGCCATAGTGCAAGGCGCGGTCATTTGCCAAACGGAAGGCCGCTGTCTCTAACCCTTTCGCCAATCGTGGCGCTGACACTGGAGTCTGAACAATGATCACGCTGACCGAACAACGCACAACCAATATGGGCAATGTGCGCCGTCATTGGGACATGATGCGCGACGGCAAGCACGTTGCGAACCTTGGGAAAGACAATGCACCGTGGTCACGCTGGAGCGTCCTTCCCATCGTCGGCAGCAATGAATGCGACCTTGCCAAATACGATACGTTCAAGAGCAAGGCTGAAGCCCTTGCTTATGCGGAAGCGCTCTAGGCGCGCCTTTCCTTCCATCCTGCCAATCGTGGCGAAACACTGGAGAACGACAATGTTCAATATCTCAATTCGGAAAATCGGCGGCTTGTATCATTGGCGAGTCGGACGGCTTGGCGGCTCAATCTACGTTGCCAAGCGCTTCCAGCCAGTCGGCGCGGCGGCAGACGCAAGGCGCGCGCATGAAGCCTATTGGACAGCGCGCAATGCCGACATGCTGGAGGCGCGCGCCTATCTGGCAAGCCTTCAGACCATGACAGCGAACGATTGGTAGGCGCGCCATGACATTCGCCCTAGTCGCCTTCCTCACCATCAATGGCCACGTCAACGCCTATGTGCTTGACCATGGTTTGACGCATGAAGATTGCGGCGCGGCCATTGCCGCCGCTCTTCCTTCCGACATTCCGAAAGACCTTGCCGCCATGCTTGCCAATGCGCCGCGCGCTTGTGAACTGGAGTCGGGCAAATGATTGTGACTTTTGAAAATCGCGCGGCCGCTGAATCCGCCATTCGTCTTTTGCCGCTGGAATGGCTGATAACCATTCATCCGATACCAGGCACGGAAAAGGTGCGCGTTTTCATAACGCCATGGGAGTCGGGCAAATGATTATCGGAAACCGGAAAGAGCTCGACACCGCGCGCGAAACGTTGCGCGACCAATTCGACGCGATTTGGCTTGCGTCCGATATCATTGAAGCGAAAGAGGCGCGCGCCATTCGCTGCAGCATCAAACTAGACGCGCCGCGCCATAATCACCTTGCGCCGAATTGGCGCATATTCCCAGGCGGCCGATTTGTCGGCGGCAAAGATTGCGGTGTTATCCGCGCCTGAAACTATCCCGCGCGATTGTGCGCACCATTGGAGTTTGAAAAATCATGGCCCTATCATTTCCGAACGGAAGCGTCACGCAAGGCGGCTGGAATGTCGGTCGCACCCTGGCGAAAGGAATTCCGGCCGGCGGCAAGCTTTCCGTTTTCAAAGGCTTTGCGCCGCACCGCGACAAGAAAGGTTTTCCGATAGCGCGGCGCGGCGATTGCGACGGCCTCACATTCGAAAGCGATTCCGAATATGAAACATTCGTTCGGTCGCGCGGCTATGTGCAACCGTACTTTCGCAACTCGGCAATGTTCAAAGCCATGAACCGGGCAAACATTCGCCGCTGGACGGCCGATCTTGTCGCGGCCGTCAAATCCGCCGAGTCGCAAGCCGATATCGTGGCGATTGCGGATCGGCAGAAAGCAATCGTTCGCGCGGCCGGTTGCGACATTCTGGACGCCATGGCGTTCGGCAATGCCGCCTATTGGATCGGCCGCAAGTTTCGGCCGGAGCTCTATCCGCGCGAATGGCCCTATTCGGTCGCGGCATAGGAGAAACGACAATGCCGAACCAAGCCCAAAAACGCGTTATGCAGCTGCAACGGGCAATCAAAGTCGAGACCGACAAAGGCCGCAAGCGCGCGCTGCAGTCTCGATTGCGTGACTTGTGCCATGAACTGGCGCGCCGCGACTATCGGGCAAAGCTTGCCGATCTCGGCAATATGGCCGCTTACTGAAAACCGCGCGATTGCGCAAACTGGAGTTTGAAACATGAACTATCTTGCTGACAACTCGATTACAATCAACGGCGCGCGCTACTGGTTTAGCTGGACGTCCAGCTACCAGGATGAAATTGATTACGATATTTCCGAACCGAACGGCGACCGATTCCGCGCGCATTTGCGCCGCTCACTGCCGGACTACGCGCGGCGCGGTCTCAACTATGATGCTGCCGGGCTTGAAAAACACGTTGTGGCGTCAATCGGCATTTTGCGCCGTTGCGTTGGCACAAATGCCGGCGAAATTTCCGCCGACACAATCGCCGCTTTCGATGCCTGGCGCGCGCGGGAATATGATCGGCAAATGTCAACCATGATAAGCCAGCCGCACCGCTACGGCGACGAGGCGAGCTTGTGCGCAAGCTTTCCCGCGCCGTTGCCGGTCTATGCCGGCCGCTGGACAAGCGAAAGCGGCTGGACGCGCGTTGAACTGCAGTCAATCGCCGCATAGCTCGATTTGCTCTTTCATGGCCGCGCGCGGCGGC
>NZ_RZPB01000790.1:0-2682 GCF_003998535.1 Mesorhizobium sp. M7A.F.Ca.AU.002.02.1.1
GAGAGTGACGTCGGGAACTCTGTTGTGGCTCGGTGGGGCGGGTTGTTGCCTGTTGGGCGCGAGCATGGCTGAAGTCCTGAGGTCGACGGTTGCGGCGGTGGCGATCCGCGCAGCGTAAGCAAACGAGTTCACGCCGGCCTGTCCGGCGGCATACAAATTCGTAAGAATGGACGTGGGCCGCGCAAAGTCCTTTACGAACGCCCGGCGCTGCGCCGATAGAGGGCGTGCGCCTTTCATCCGCCATCAATGTCATGCCCATTGCTCACGGGCACTCGTCAGTGCCCCAGGAAACACCAAATGACCTACGCTACCCTCAAGCCGGTTTCCCAGGCCTTCGACCAGCGCAAGCGCCTGATCTTCGTGCGGGTTGCGGCGGCGCTGGCGGTGTTGCTGCTGTTTCTCACCAAGCCGGGGCTGAGCGAGGGCTCCGACGGGCACGAAACGCTCGAATTCTTCGGCTTTTGCCTGGTGCTCGTCTGTGTCGTCGGGCGGCTGTGGAGCATTCTCTATGTCGGCGGCAAGAAGAACGAGGAACTGGTCTCGACGGGACCGTTCTCGACCACGCAGAACCCGCTCTATTTCTTCTCGACGGTCGGCGCGGTCGGCATTGGATTGCTCTACGGCTCGCTGATGACGGCCGTGGCGCTGGGCCTTGCCAGCTTTTTCATCTTTCGCGTCACGGCGCGCAAGGAAGCCGAATTTCTGCTCGGCAAGTTCGGCCCAGCCTATCTTGCCTACACCAAGAGCACGCCCCGGTTCTGGCCAAACCCGCTGCTCTACCGCGACGATGACGAACTGCAGTTCTCGACGCGGGCTTTGAAGCGCACGTTTTTCGACGGGCTCTATTTCCTCGCCATCTTCCCGGCCATCGAACTGGTCGAGCATTTCCGGGCGACCGGCATGCTGTTTCCGGCCTTCGTCACGCTCTACTGATCAGCTGGCTCTAGCTGCCGAGCGGATGCGGCATGTAGCCGACGAAGCCTGATATCTTCCAGCTTCCGCCGACCTTGCTGCAGAAATACAGCGTCTGCCATTTCAGCCGGTCGACGCTGCCGTCCGCCTTGGCGACCGAGCCGTCGAACTTCTTGTGCAGCACGGCGCGGTCGCCGTCGACGTCGATGTCTCGCATGTTGGTGACGCGAAACAGCGCCTCGCGCAGCGGCTCGGCGAATTTGGTCGCCGCCGTCTCTTTGGCCTGGCGCAGCCATTCGTCGCGATAGACTTCGAGCCTTGGAAACTGCAGCCGCCAGGCGTCGGCGTTGTGCAGGAAATGCGCATGCATGCCGAAGAAACTCTCGGCGACGAAATCGTCCTCGACCATGGCCCAGTCCTGGCCGATGAAGGCGTCGATGTCGCGCCGCACCAGCATTTCCCAGAGCGCGTGGCGATCGGCATCGCCTGATGGAAACGGGTTCTTGTCGTAGGTCATTGCTGCTGTCTCCGCTCTGGCAAATCCGTCTATGCGGTGCGGCTTCCAAGCCGCCCGTCAGCGCGTACGATGCAAGGGCTCTTGTAATAAAGCAACGCAGATTTCCAAGAATGTTGCTTTCCAACAAGGCCCCTATGAGGATCGGCCGGATCGGCGTAAATGTCGATCGAAGCGGGCGCTGCAATGGCACCCCGTCCTGTCATCAGAGGAGGCTTGTCCCTTGCCGAAACAGTGTTTTGGAACGTCGCATGTGCCGTTGTCGCCCGCCGTGCGGGCAGGCGATCTCGTCTATGTCTCGGGCCAGGTTCCCGTCGGCAGCGACGGCATCGTGGTCAAGGGCGGCATATCGGAACAGACCGAGCAGGTGCTCGCCAACGTCAAGGCCGCGCTGGCGCTGGCCGGCTGCACCATGGACGATGTGGTGAAGACCACCGTGTGGCTGGAAGACGCGCGCGATTTCGGCGCCTTCAACGCGGTCTATGCCAGGCACTTTCCGAAGAACCCGCCGGCCCGCACCACGGTCGAATCGCGGCTGATGATCGATATCAAGATCGAGGTCGAGGCGGTCGCCTATCGGCCTCTGTAAGCAAAGCAACGAGCGGAGGTTACTCCATGCAATTCGACCTCCTGCTGAAGGGCGGACGGCTGATCGATCCGGCCGCTGGCCTCGACGCGCTGCGCGATGTCGCCATCGCCAATGGCCGCGTTGCCGCGGTCGACGCCGATATCCCGGCGGACAGCGCCGCGCAGATCGTCGATGCCGGCGGCTGCATCGTCACGCCGGGCCTGGTCGACCTGCACAGCCACGTCTATTGGGGCGGCACGTCGCTTGGCGTCGATGCCGACCGGCTGGCCGCCAAGAGCGGCACCACCACCTTCATCGATGCCGGCAGTGCGGGCGCCGGCAATTTCCTCGGCTTCCGCCGCCATGTCATGGAGCGCTCGAAGGTTCGCATCCTGGCCTATGTCAACATTTCCTTTGCCGGCATTTTCGGCTTCTCGCAGACGGTGTCGGTCGGCGAGTGCAGCGATCTCAGGCTCTGCGAACCGCGCGAGGTTGTGGCTGCGGTGCGCGAGCACCGCGATGTCGTGGTCGGCGTAAAGGTTCGCTCGGGCAAGCATGCCGGCGGCACCAGCGGCATCGCGCCGGTGGATCTGGCGCTGGAGGCCGCCGACCAGGCCGGCCTGCCGCTGATGGCGCATATCGACGAACCGCCGCCCGGCCGCTCGGAAGTGCTGCCGCGCCTGCGCAA
>NZ_RZPB01000791.1:0-2673 GCF_003998535.1 Mesorhizobium sp. M7A.F.Ca.AU.002.02.1.1
TGCAAATGCTGCACTGCACAATTGTCACGATTCACCTATATTGGCAGCCGTGGAGGACCAATTTGGGGCTTGAATCATGGGTTTCTTCACTGAAATGTTCGCCCGGCCTCGGCCACAGGAACATCTGAGATACCGCTCGGCGCTCGCGCTGCTTCATTCGATGAGCAATGCCGACCGCGCCGACATAGGGATCAAGCCGGCCGACTTCCCCCGCATCGCCCGCGAAATGTCCATTCGCTAGCTGCATCCGGTGTTCAGGATGTCCCGGATCGGTCCGGGACACCTCCAAAAAATTCAATTCCTTAGCGCGATCCCAGGAACGTCGCCTTGCCCAACGGTACGCCATTGTGGCGAAGGATGTCGTAAGCCGTGGTGAGATGGAAATAGAAGTTGGGCATGGCCACATGCAGCAGATACTGCAGGCCGGGCATCGAGCTTTCGCGTCCACCAAGCTTCAGCTCGATGATCTTGTCATCGGAGCCGTCGAATTCGGCAGCCGAAAATGTCGCGAGAAGGTCGAGCGTCTTCGTGATGCGAGCCTGGACATCGGCAAAACTCGCCTCATTGTCCTCGTATTTCGGCACTTCGCGGCCGGCGAGCCGTGACGGCGCGCCCTTGGCATGATCGGTGGCGATCTGCACCTGCCTGGTCAAGGCGAACATGTCCGGCGCCAGCCGCGCCGTCAGAAAAACCTGCGGGTCTATCTTGCGGTCCAGCGCATTCTGTTCGGCGGTCGCAAGCACATTGGAAAGCGCTTTCAGCCTGGCCGAAAACACCGGCACGGATGCCTCATACATCGATATCGTCACGTCAAATCTCCTGCCCGGCCCAGCGCCGGCGGACGCGACGTAGCGCCTTCGTGCAGGATTTTTCAAGGCCGCCGACGCCGCGTCACCACGTTGCCGCAATCGCCGTCGTAGAATCCTCTTATCGAGCGGAGGTTCCCGATGAGATGCGCCCTTTTCGCAGCGACTGCCTTTCTCTCCCTTGCCCCGATCGGTCAAACGACCTTGGCAGCCGAAGATGCCCGCGAAACGCCCTATGTCGACGACCGGTCGAGCGCCGATGCTGTTGTGCGTTCGCTCTACAGCGCCATCAGCCGGCACGAATTCGCTCGCGCCTGGGGGTATTTCGGCGATACAAAACCGGCAAAGGATTTCGACAGTTTCGTCAAGGGCTATGACGGCACCGACAAGGTCGAGGTCTTGACCGGGGCGGTTTCCGACGAAGGGGCGGCCGGCAGCATTTTCTACAACGTGCCCATCGCCATCCGCGCCACCGACAAGAGCGGCGGCGAAAAGGTTTTTGCGGGCTGCTACACGCTGCGCCAGGTGAATGCCCAGATCCAGGCGGAGCCACCCTTCGATCCGATCCACATCGAGAAGGGGGCACTGAAACCCTCCGCCGCCGATTTCGAGGAGGCGCTGCCGCCAAGCTGCGGCGATGGGCCGCCGCCACCGAAGAAGGACACTGCGCTGGAGCAGGCAAAGAAGGCGTTTCTGGCAACCTATGGCGGCCAGTGCGACAAACAGTTCCTGGCCGACGAGCCGACGGTCTTTTCAATCAAATACAAGGACAAGGATGCGCAGCCCGGCGACCCCGACAAGGAGACGCGGCTGTTCCATTTTTCCTGCTCGGCCGCCGCCTACAATGAAAGCTCGGTCTATTATATGACCGACGAGACATCGGCCGTGCAGCAATTGCAATTCGCCGAACCCAAGATGGACATCCGCTACGAGAACAATGACAGCAACGGCAAATTGCTGGGCATGAGCATCGTCGGTTTCCAGACGTCCGGCTGGGCGGTCAATTCCGACTATGACGAGGCCACCCAGACGATCACCACGTTCAACAAGTGGCGCGGGGTCGGCGATGCTTCCGACGCCGGCACGTATCTGTTCCGCAACGGCAATTTCTCGCTGGTCCAGTACGACGTCGATGCATCATATGACGGCGAGCAAAATCCCGAGACTGTCGTCGACTACAACACTGCGCCTTGAGCGTCACACGGGCTTGCAGGCAGCCTGTCAGGGCGACTTCGACAGCATCCAGTTGAGCGTGCCGCGCCAGTCGGTCATGCGGATCGGGGTGCCATGGGTGCCGGTCTCGAAACGAACGAAACGGGTCGGGTAAGTCTTCGATTTGGCCAGGATCGAGCGAAAGAATGCCTCCTGATTTGCCACTGGGAAGACCACGTCGTGACTGCCCTGGCCGAAAAAGACCGGCACACGGCGCTTGAATGCTGGGCTGGTGAAAAAGCTCTCATCCCATAGCGAGCCGAGCAGCAGCAGGCCGTTGATGCGGCCGCCCATGTCCTTGCGCGCGGCAAGCTTCCAGCACAGCGCACCACCCATCGATCCGCAGGCAACGAAGATCTTCGCGCCTGGCGACCGGTCGGCATAGTGACCGATCAGCGCTGCCACCTGCGCTGCTCCCTTGTCGCCGAAATCGGTAAAATCCGGGCTAAGGTAGAGGCCGCCATTGCTGGCCATCAGGTTCTTGAGCCGGTTGAAATTGCCGCCGAAGGTGAAGTCGTCGACGCCTTGCTTGCGGCTGCCGCCCTGCCCGTGCAGGTAAAGCACGATGATGCCGGCGCCCTCGGTCTTGCCGACGGCGAAATGCCTGATATCGCCGGCGTCGGTTTTCAGCAACAGATCCTGCTGCACCTTGCGC
>NZ_RZPB01000792.1:0-2666 GCF_003998535.1 Mesorhizobium sp. M7A.F.Ca.AU.002.02.1.1
GTCTCGGTGTGCAGCGGCTGCACTTTCGACAAAAGCTTGACCGAACGGACAATATCGTTGGCATCAAGCGTAAGCTTTGACACACCAACCGCATCGACCGAACGCATCGCTTCCTCGATCGATTCGATGCCGCAGAGCCCGCAGCCGACCGGACCCGCGAGCCTTCGCCGCCGCGCTTCGAAGCGCGTGTTGGCTCGGTCCTTCAGCCGGATCTGGATGTCGATGCCGGCGCCATGGTCCTCGACCTCGATGGTTTCGATCTCCTCCGGCGCAGCTACAATGCCCTCGGTCAGCGAGAAGCCAAGCGCGAAATCCTCGAAATCGGCCGGGCTTGCCATCATCACCGCATGCGTGGTGCCGGCAAAGGAGAACGCCACCGGCGTCTCTTCCGGCACCATGCGGTTCGCCGTAGCAGTGCCGCTGGCGCGGTGCGCCAGCCGCGATACCTGCGTCGTGGCTTTGCGCCGCGCGCTCAAGACTACTCCGCCGCCTGCAAAGACGCGATGCGCCGGCTCTGCTTGGCTTGCTCGTCATAGTCGCGCTGCCATTCCGACGGCCCATTGGAGGCGCCGACCTGCACCGCCGTCACCTTGTATTCCGGGCAGTTGGTCGCCCAGTCGGAGAAGTCGGTGGTGATCACGTTGGCCTGCGTGTCCGGATGGTGGAACGTCGTGTAGACCACGCCGGGCGACACCCGGTCGGTGATCAGCGCGCGCAGCGTCGTCTCGCCCGAGCGGCTGGTCAGCCGGACCCAGTCGCCGTCGCGCAAGCCGCGGTTCTCGGCGTCGTGCGGATGAATCTCCAGCCGGTCCTCCGAGTGCCACATGCTGTTGTCGGTGCGCCTGGTCTGCGCGCCGACATTGTACTGCGACAGGATGCGGCCGGTGGTGAGCAGCAGCGGGAAGCGCGGCCCCGTCCTTTCGTCCGTCGCCACATATTCGGTACGGATGAACTTGCCCTTGCCGCGCACGAACCCGTCGATATGCATGATCGGGGTGCCGAGCGGCGCCTTCTCGTTGCAGGGCCATTGCACGGACCCGACACGGTCGAGCAGCTCGAAGGAGACGCCGGCGAAGCTCGGCGTGGTCATCGCGATCTCGTCCATGATTTCGGAGGGATGCTTATAGTTCCAGTCCAGCCCGATCGCGCGGGCAAGCTCCTGCGTCGCCTCCCAATCGGCGTAGCGCGCCTTCGGCTCAAGAACCTTGCGCACCATGTTGATGCGGCGCTCGGCGTTGGTGAAGGTGCCGTCCTTCTCCAGGAAGGTCGAGCCCGGCAGGAAGACATGCGCGTAGTTCGCCGTCTCGTTGAGGAAGAGGTCGTGCACGACGACGCATTCCATCGCGGCAAGGCCGGCTGCGACATGCTTGGTGTCGGGATCGGACTGCAGAATGTCTTCGCCCTGGATGTAGATGCCCTTGAAGCTGCCGTCGACGGCGGCGTCCAGCATGTTGGGGATGCGCAGGCCGGGTTCGTCGTCCAGCTTTACGCCCCACAAGGTCTCGTAGATATCGCGCACGGCTTCGCCGGAGATGTGGCGATAGCCCGGCAGTTCGTGCGGGAAGGAACCCATGTCGCAGGAGCCCTGCACGTTGTTCTGGCCGCGCAGCGGGTTCACGCCGACGCCGGGCCGGCCGATATTGCCGGTGGCCATGGCGAGATTGGCGATTGCCATCACAGTGGTCGAACCTTGGCTGTGTTCCGTCACGCCCAGGCCGTAATAGATCGCGCCGTTGCCGCCGGTGGCGTAGAGACGCGCAGCACCGCGGATCAGCTCGGGATCGACGCCGGACAATTTGCCGACGGTTTCGGGGCTGTTTTCCGGCAAGGCGACGAACGATGCCCAATCCTGGAACTCCGTCCAGTCGCAACGTTCGCGGATGAAGGCTTCGTCGAACAAGCCCTCGGTGACGATCACATGCGCCAGCGCCGTCAGCACGGCCACATTGGTGCCGGGCTTCAGCGGCAGGTGGTAATCCGCTTCGATATGAGCCGACTTGACCATCTCGGTGCGGCGCGGATCGAGCACGATCAGCTTGGCGCCCTGGCGCAGCCGCTTCTTGAGCCGCGAGGCGAACACCGGGTGAGCGGAAGCCGGATTGGCGCCGATGATGACGGCGACGTCGGTGAAGTCGACGGAATCGAAATCCTGCGTGCCGGCAGACGTGCCATATGTCTGGCCGAGCCCGTAGCCCGTCGGCGAATGGCAGACGCGTGCGCAGGTGTCGACATTGTTGTTGCGGAAACCCTGCCGCACCATCTTCTGGACGAGGTAGGTTTCCTCATTGGTGCAGCGCGACGAGGTGATGCCGCCGATCGCGGTGCGTCCGTACTGGTATTGGATGCGGCGGAATTCCTTGGCGGTATGGGCGATCGCCTCTTCCCAGCTTACTTCGCGCCACGGATCGGTGACCTTTTCGCGGATCATCGGCGACAGGATGCGGTCCTTGTGGGTGGCGTAGCCATAGGCGAAACGGCCCTTCACGCAGGAATGGCCGTGGTTCGCCTTGCCCTCCTTGTAGGGCATCATGCGAACGACTTCGTCACCCTTCACCTCGGCCTTGAACGAGCAGCCGACGCCGCAATAGGCGCAGGTGGTGACGGCCGAGCGCTCCGGCAGGCCCTTGGCAAGTACCGTCTTCTCACGCAGCTCATCTGTCGGGCAG
>NZ_RZPB01000793.1:0-2662 GCF_003998535.1 Mesorhizobium sp. M7A.F.Ca.AU.002.02.1.1
CAAGGGAATCGCAAAACCGAATTGCAGGAAAACAGCGTCCAAATACCGCTAATCCTGCAATTCCAAAGCCGCTATCCGCCTCAATCAACAGGCCAGATCAATGGCTTGCGGATAGTTCACGGCCGACCAAATCGAAAATGCAAACTTAGGCTGTTGCGCGGTATCTCCTTCCACATCATCTCTTGCGCATACCTGCATTCCAAGGTGTTTGATCCTATGCTTCGCGAGGAGCAGGTAGGTCGCGACAGCTAGGCAATGTTCCAGCTGCCCTAGCGGAGGAGTCACGATTTTCCGGCAAGCTCCGTCGGCAGACGTTCCTTTCTGGCCTTGGCAAAGGCTCGGTCGCCTTCCAGAAACGCCGCCAGCATGAAAGGGATGAGTTCTGCCACGGTTTCAGACTGACCATAGGTCTGACGGTAAAGTGCAGCATACTCCTTGAGTGTTTGGCTCAGCTCCGCGCTGACGGTAATGGTGATCTTCGAAGCTGTTCGGTCCGGAAGTTTTCCAAGTTTCAGGTCAGCCATGATAACTCCTGCTCAACTGGCGTATGGCCGCAGCACGATGTCCTTGTGCACGATGACGCGCAGTGGCCAACCTGGGCGGACGACGATGGTGGGCTGGATATTGAGGTTTTTTTCGGTGATGCGCTGGCCGGCTCGACTGGCGTTCTGCTGGGCTGATTCCCGGATCGCCTTGACCAGATCGCTCTCGTTTTCGCCGAGGCTGAATTCTGTGCCGACACCGAGCAATGTGGCAAGCGCCACTCCCTTGATCATCTGCCAAGTGTGGAAATCGACTTCGTCTTCCAGCCCTGCGTAGCCGGCGGTGTCGCTCGCGGGCAGATTGTCGATTTCGGCCGACGAGCCGTCGGGCAGCAGAATGCGCTGCCAGACCAGCAGCGCTCGCTTTTGCCCGAACGCGACGACGCTGTCGTAGACGCCGATAAGACGTGAGCCCTGCGGAATCAGCAATATGTTGCCCGTGACCGTGTCGTGCACATTTTCGGTGACTTGCGCGACGACAAGGCCCGGCAAATCGGAATTGATGCCGGTGATCAGGCTGGCGGCAATCACGCTGCCAGCCATCAGTTGATATGGCGAGATCGGCGTCTGCAGCGCATGCGGATTGTAGATCCCGCCAGTGCTCCGCTGGCTGAGAAAATCAAGCTTTCGCTGCTGATTGTTCTGGTCGCCTTCCGCCGCCGCCACCGAGGCTGACGCGCGTCCTGCTTCGGATTGGGGAAGCGCCTCAAATGGATGCTGAGCAGTTTGCACGCTCTCTCCGACATCTGTCTTTTGAGCTCGATTTTCGACGCGGAAAAGCACCCGCGATTCACGCGCTTCGATCGCCTGCTGCGCTAGACGCTGCTCCTCGGCCGAGATGTCTTGGCCCGGCACGATGCCGAGCTGGCGCTGCCGCTCGAGGATGGGGCGGCCGAGGTCGCCCGGCAAAGGTAGCCCAAGGACGGGAGGCTTCGGCTTCATGCCGGAATAGTCATGGGGAAGCGTATCGAGCCCCTCGGCGGTTGGTTTGCGCTCAGTGTTGTAGAGATCTTCCGCCTGATCCCTGATGCGAAGGGCCGGCCCCTGGAGGGCGATCATGGTAACGCCGAAGACAGCGCCGGATCCGAGCGCTGCGATCGCGATGATCACACCGCGCCTGAACCGCACCACGCGGCGGGGAGAGGCCCGAAGCTGCAGTTCCTCGGGATCCAGTTTCGGCGGGATGCCAGAGCGGGAATTTTCGATCATGAGTCCTCACCTCGCCGGCTGCCGCGAAAGAGCGAGATCCGCCGTTGCGGTTGCCTGCCGTCAATCCTGCTGATGCGGATCACCTGCTGCCGCTTGGTGCCGAGGCGAAGTTCGGCCGCGGCGAAGAGCCGATCGACGATGTAATAGTTGCCGCGCACGCGATAGTTGACGAGCTCGCTGCTCCCATCTGCGCCGACGATGAAGAGTGGTGGCGCCTCGCCCTGATCTATGCGACGAGGGAACTCAATATAGACCTTGCTGCCGTCGTCGAAGGCTCGCGTCGGTCTCCAGGGCGGTGTGTCGCCACTGATTGAGTAGCGAAAGCGAAGGTTTTCGAGCGCGATATTCGACGCGACCGGTGTAACTGCCTCGGCTTGAGCATTGCGCTGGCGAAGCGCGATGATCTGGTCTTGGCTGTAGGTCCAGGAGATTGCCGCCATTGCGGTCTTCTCGGTGCTTTGAAGCTGCAAATGATAGGTCCGCCGGTCCGTCGTAATGACGACATTGGTGGCAAGACCCGGCGCGAAGGGTTTTACCAGAACATGGGTGCGCTGATTGTCACCGGTGCCGCTTGCGGTATCGCCAATGACCCAGCGCACGGTGTCGCCAGCCGACACGGCGGTTAGTTTCTCGCCCGGCTGCAGAGCGATGTCGGTCACGCGCTCCGGCGCGGCATAGAGTTGATAAAGCGCGCCATCGGTGAAGGGGTAGACTTGCACGGCATTAACATACCCGTACTTGGTGGGTTGCTGGGTCGCGGCTTTGTTGGCATCAGCGACGCGTTCTTCAGGGGGGCGCTTGTCCTCGGCCTTGCCGGGCTCGTGCTGCATTTGGCCAGGCAGCGGCAGTGGTTTTGGCACCTCGACAATTCTAATCGGCCTCTCCGGCGCCTTTTCGATCGCGGCCGGTTT
>NZ_RZPB01000794.1:0-2657 GCF_003998535.1 Mesorhizobium sp. M7A.F.Ca.AU.002.02.1.1
AGATCAGCATCCAGCAATATCTCCTTGCCTGCCGCGAGGACAAGTCGATGTATGCCTCGGCGCCTGAACGGATGGTCGAGGCGATCGGCGAGCCGAACCTGGTCGACACCAGCAAGGATGAGCGGCTCGGCCGTATTTTCTCCAACCGGACCCTGAAAGTGTACCCCTCCTTCGCCGATTTCTACGGCATGGAGGATACAATCGAGCGCATCGCCGGCTATTTTCGCTATGCGTCCCAGGGGCTCGAGGAGCGCAAGCAAATCCTCTATTTGCTCGGCCCGGTGGGCGGCGGCAAATCCTCCCTTGCCGAGCGGCTGAAGAAGTTGATGGAACAGCGCCCGATCTACACGCTGAAGGTCGGCAACCAGGTCAGCCCGGTTTTCGAATCGCCGCTTGGCCTTTTCCATCCCGATCGCATGGGCGACCTGCTGGAGGATAAATACGGCATTGCACGACGCCGCTTGAATGGGCTCATTTCGCCATGGGCGGCCAAGCGCCTCGACGAACTTTCCGGCGACATTTCCAAGTTCAGCGTCGTCAAGCTGATGCCGTCGCGACTGCGCCAGATCGGCATCGCCAAGACCGAGCCCGGCGACGAGAACAATCAGGACGTCTCGGCCCTGGTCGGCAAGGTGGACATCCGGCAATTGGAAAACTTCAGCCAGTCCGATCCGGACGCCTATTCCTATAGCGGTGGACTGAACCGGACCACCCAGGGCCTGCTTGAATTCGTCGAAATGTTCAAGGCGCCTATCAAGGTCCTGCATCCGCTGCTGACGGCTACCCAGGAAGGCAGCTACAACGGCACCGAAAATTTCGGCGCCTTTCCCTACCAGGGGATCATCGTGGCCCATTCCAACGAGTCGGAATGGCTGCAGTTCAAGAACAACAAGAACAATGAGGCTTTTCTCGATCGCATCCTCGTCGTCAAGGTGCCGTATTGCCTGCGGATAACCGAAGAGCGGCAGATCTACGAGAAACTGTTGCGGGAGAGCGAATTGGCCGCCAGTCCCTGCGCTCCAGAGGTGCTGGACATCCTCAGCCGGTTTACCGTCTCGACCCGCTTGGCCGAGCACGACAATTCGCCGCTCTACACCAAGATGCGCGCCTATGATGGCGAGAACCTCAAGGAAGTCGACCCCAAGGCAAAGTCGGTTCAGGAATATCGGGACGCCGCCGGCGTAGATGAGGGCATGGCAGGCGTCAGCACGCGCTTTGCCTTCAAGATCCTGTCGCAGACCTTCAACTACGACACCGAAGAGGTGGCCGCCGACCCCGTGCATCTCATGTACATCCTGGAGGAGGCAATCAAGCGCGAACAGTTTCCGAAGGAGACGGAAGCCGCCTATCTGGAGTTCATCAAGTCCGAGCTGGCCGCGCGGTATGCCGAATTCATCGGCCATGAGATCCAGAAAGCCTATCTGGAATCCTACAGCGAGTACGGCCAGAACCTTTTCGACCGCTACATCGCCTATGCCGACGCTTGGATCGAAGACCAGGACTACAAGGATCCCGACACAGGCCAGATCCTCAACCGCGAGGTTTTGGACAACGAGCTTTCACAGGTCGAAAAACCGGCCGGCATCGCCAATCCCAAGGACTTCCGCAATGAGGTGGTGAAATTCACCCTGCGCGCCCGTGCAAGAAACCATGGCCGCAACCCGGCGTGGACAAGTTACGAAAAGCTGCGGGAAGTCATCGAAAAACGCATGTTCGGCCAGGTCGAGGACCTCCTGCCGGTGATCAGTTTCGGCTCCAAGCAGGACAGTGTCACGGAAAAGCGGCACAATGAATTCGTGCAGCGGATGGTCGAGCGCGGCTACACCGAGCGGCAGGTGCGTCGCCTTGTGGACTGGTACATGCGGGTGAACAGGGCGGGTTAGAGAACCCGGATGGTTCCATGCCGATCTTCATCGACCGCCGCCTGAACCCTAAAGACAAAAGCCTCGGCAATCGCCAGCGCTTCCTGCGACGCGCGCGCGAGGAATTGAAACGCAGCATACGCGATCAGATCCGCACCGGCAGGATCGCCGACGCGGATTCCGAGCATGCCGTGCGCATGCCCGAAAGAGGCACAAGCGAGCCGAGCTTCAACAACGCCCGCGACAGCGGCAGGCGCCAGCACATCTTGCCGGGCAACAGGCATTTCTCCGCTGGAGACCTGATCCCCAAACCCGGCGGGGGCGGCGGGGGAGCATCGTCGCCGGGAAACAAGGCATCTGAAGACGACTTTCGTTTCGTGCTGTCGCGCGAGGAAGTGCTCGATCTTTTCTTCGAGGATCTCGAGCTCCCGGACATGGTCAAGCTCAACCTCAAGGAGATCCTTGCCTTCAAGCCGCGCAGAGCCGGCTTCGCCGCCACAGGTTCGCCGACCAACATCAATGTTGGCCGCACAATGCGCAACAGCCACGGCCGCCGCATTGCGCTGAGGCGCCCCAAGCAGGTCGAACTGGATGCGATCCTCGAGGAAATCGCCTCGCTCGAGTCGACGCCATCCAGCGCCGAAGCGCGCCAGCGTATTGCGGCATTGCGCGAAGAGCTCGACCGGCTGGAACGCCGCCGCCGCCGGATTGCCTATGTCGATCCGGTCGACATCCGCTTCAACCGCTTCGATTCCCGGCCGGTGCCGAACGCCAATGCCGTCATGTTCTGTCTTA
>NZ_RZPB01000795.1:0-2652 GCF_003998535.1 Mesorhizobium sp. M7A.F.Ca.AU.002.02.1.1
ATCCAGGCGGTTCAACCGGCTCTCCGGGGATAAGCGACCGCATCGGGGTGAGTGGCAATCTGACGCTCGACGGTACGCTCAATCTTGCGCAGAGCGGCGACGTGGCCGATGGCACGGCGGGCCTCGGCTATTACCGGCTGATGACCTATGGCGGCAGCCTTACCGACAACGGCCTGGAGATCGGCACGAAGCCGCCGCTTTCCGATCCGGCCGCCTATGAGATCCAGGCGGGCGGCGGCAATGTCGACCTCTTCATCGGAGCGGCCGGCGACGACACGCTGCAGCACTGGCAAGGCGGCGACGGGACCTGGAACACCACGAACGAAAAATGGCTGAACCAGGGCGGCGATACTCTCGTCTCCTGGGCAGGAAACCATGCGGTGTTCAAGAACGAACCGGGCGGCTTCGACGGCGGCACGATCGCCGTCGAAGGAGCGCAAAGCTTCAAGGGCCTGCAATTCGTCGACAGCGGCTACCGCCTGGAAGGTTCCGGCACGCTCGCGATAGATGGTTCCGACAGCGCCGATGGCAATGCCGAGATCCGCGTGCTGGCCGGCACGGCAGCCACCATCGCGACGACGATTACCGGCGCGGGCGGGGTCAGCAAGACGCAAGGCGGCACGCTCGTCCTGGAAGGCAGCAACAGCTATCAGGGCGGCACGCGGCTTCTAGGCGGGATTATTTCCGTTTCTTCCGATGCCAATCTCGGCGCTGCAAGCGGTGCCCTGACATTCAACGGCGGCACGCTGCGGAACACGGCGGCGTTCGCGACGGCGCGCAACGTCACCCTGGATGCCGGCGGTGGGACGTTCCAGACCGATGCCGACCTGACGGCGAACGGCGTCATCTCCGGGACCGGCGCGCTCACCAAGACCGGGGCCGGCGGGCTGGTGCTTTCGAGCGCCAACAGCTACGCCGGTGGGACGACGGTTTCGGCAGGATTCATCACCGCGGCGACGACAGGCGCGCTGGGCAGCGGACCGGTGAATGTCAAGGCCGGTGACCTCCGCTTCATCAATGATGCAAGCGCCGAGAGCCTCGACATCGTCATGGAAACAAACGCAACGATGCGCTTCGATGGCAGTGCGTCGGCGGGAACGGCGACGATCGTCACTACCCAAAGCCGCATCAACTTCAACGACGAAACATCGGCCGGTGCGGCTTCGATCACCGGCAATGGTAGCAGGACGTCCTTCAACGGCAATTCGAGCGCCGCCAATGCCACGATTGGCGTTACAATCCAAGGAACGCTCGACTTCTACGACACCGCGTCTGCCGGCAGCGCCGCCATCACCAACAAGGGCGGCTTCGTTGGCTTCCATGGCGCCAACACCGCGGATGGCGCCACGATCATCAACGATACGGGGGGAAAGGTCGACATCTCCGAAATGACGTCGGACGGTATCGCGATTGGCTCGCTTTCGGGCGATGGTCTCGTCTTTCTCGGCTCGAAGGTGCTGACGCTTGGCGGATTGGATAAGAACGACACCATCGGCGGCGTCATCCAGGATGGCAGCACTGGCATCGGAGGGAGCCTCGTCAAGACCGGCGCCGGCACGCTGACGCTGAACGGCGTCAGCACCTATACCGGTCTGACCACCATCGGCGGCGGCAAGCTCGTTGTCGGCGACGGCAGCCATTCCGGGGCAAGCATTGCTGGCGCCATTGCGGTTGCAGCCGGCGGCACGCTCGGCGGTTCGGGAACGGTGGGTACGACCACGATCGCTTCTGGCGGCACGATTACGCCGGGCAATTCGATCGGCACGCTGAATGTGTCAGGCGATTACACGCAGGAGATAGGCTCGACCTACGAAGTCGAGATCAATCCGGCCGGCAATTCCGACCTGATCGACGTGACGGGCAAAGCCACCATCCAGGGTGGCACCGTCTTCGCGCTCAAAGCGCCGGGCGGCTACAGTGCCGGAACCCGCTACACGATCCTGAGCGCGGATCAGGGCGTGACCGGCACCTATGATGCGTTCGACCAGAACGCCCCGTTTGTCGATCTGGCACTCGCCTATGACGCCAGTAATATCTATCTCGACGTTGCCCGCAATGACGTGTCGTTCTGCGACGTGGCCGGCACCCGCAACCAGTGTGCCACCGCCAATGGCGCCGAAAGCGCCGGGCCGGGCAACCCGATCTACGATGCAATCGCCGGCCTGCCGGACGATGAAACCGCACGCGAAGCCTTCGATGTGTTATCTGGCGAGATCCATGCGTCCGCCAAATCGGCGCTGATCGAGGACAGCCATTTTGTCCGCGATGCCATCAATGACCGCCTGCGTGCGGCCTTCGAGGGGGTAGGTATCCCGGCAACGCCGGTGCTGGCCTATGGCGAAGGCGGTCCGATGCTGGCGCCTGCCACCACCGATCGCTTTGCCGCCTGGGGCACGGCTTTCGGGTCATGGGGTTCCTTCGACGGCGACGGCAATGCCGCAGGCCTCGATACCTCCACCGGCGGCTTTCTTACCGGCGTCGACGGCCTTGTCGCGGAGGATGTGCGGCTTGGCATCATGACTGGCTACAGCCACACGAGCTTCGATGCCGACGGCCGATCCTCGTCAGGCTCGAGCGACAATTATCATCTCGGCCTTTATGGTGGCACGCAGCGGGGCGCTCTCGCCTTCCGCTCCGGGCTTGCCTATACGT
>NZ_RZPB01000796.1:0-2650 GCF_003998535.1 Mesorhizobium sp. M7A.F.Ca.AU.002.02.1.1
AGCCTGATCTGCGCGACCGCCTCTTCGCCCGAGACATAGACGATGCGGTGGCCTTTTGATGCCAGCGCCGCGGCCGCCTGGGTGAGCAGCGTCGACTTGCCGATGCCGGGGTCGCCGCCGACCAGCAGCGCCGAGCCGCGCACGAACCCGCCGCCGGTGGCGCGATCGAGTTCGCCAATGCCCGAGATGATGCGTGGCGCGTCCTCGATATCGCCGGACAGCGTGGTCAGCACCACGGCGCGTCCCTTGCGGGCGTTGCGCGTGTTGGCTGGTCCTGAGCCGATGCCGCCGGACGTGCCTTCCTCGACCAGCGTGTTCCACTCGCCGCAGGCATCGCATTTGCCGGCCCAGCGCTGATGCACCGATCCGCAACTTTGGCAGATGAATTGGACGCGCGACTTGGCCATTAGATGGAAGCCACGCCGTGACAGGCTGGCGGGGCAGCGCCCCTCTCTGGCCTGCCGGCCATCTCCCCCTCCAGGGGGGAGATTTGCAGCTTCAGCGCTTGCGCCTTCTTTTCAACGCCAAAAATTGGCGAAAGCGTCGATGCCATCCGATCTCCCCCCTTGAGGGGGAGATGTCCGGCAGGACAGAGGGGGGCGCCAAGGAATGGGACCTGTCTCAATAGGTCACTCGAACCTTTCCGGCAGATGATGCTCCTCGGCGAGGTCGGAGAAGCGGGTGAACTCGCCCTGGAAGGCAAGGCTGACGGTGCCGGTCGGTCCATGGCGCTGCTTGGCTATGATCACTTCGGCCTTGCCCTGGACCTCGATCATCTTCGTCTCCCAGGCGAGATGCTCGGGCGTGCCTTTCTCCGGCTCCTTGTTCTTGATGTAATATTCCTCGCGGTACACGAACAGCACGACGTCGGCGTCCTGCTCGATCGAGCCCGATTCGCGCAGGTCGGACAGCTGCGGATGTTTGTCGTCGCGGCTTTCGACTTGACGCGAGAGCTGTGAGAGCGCGATGATCGGCACGCCCAACTCCTTGCCGAGCGCCTTCAGTCCGGTGGTGATCTCGGTGATTTCCTGGACGCGGTTCTGCGACGCCTTGGCAGATGAACCCTGCATCAGCTGGATATAGTCGATGACCATCAGGTCCAGCCCGCGCTGGCGCTTGAGGCGGCGGGCGCGCGCCGCGAGCTGGGCGATCGAGATACCACCCGTCTGGTCGATGTAGAGCGGGCGCTTGTGGTTCTCCTGCGTGTAGGCGACAAGCTTGCCGAAATCGGCTTCCGTCAAATCGCCGCGCCGGATTTTCGATGATGGAATCTCGGTCTGCTCGGAGATGATGCGGGTGGCCAGCTGCTCCGACGACATTTCAAGCGAGAAGAAGCCGACGACGCCGCCATTGGCCGCCTTGACGGAGCCGTCGGCCTGTTGGGCAGGCTCATAGGCGGCAGCGATGTTGTAGGCGATGTTGGTGGCCAGCGACGTCTTGCCCATGCCTGGGCGGCCGGCGATGATGATCAAATCCGAAGGCTGCAGGCCACCCATGCGATGGTCGAGATCGCGCAGGCCGGTGGCAATGCCGGACAGGTGGCCATCGCGCATATAGGCCGCGCTGGCCATGTCGACGGCATTCTTCAACGCATCGGAAAAGCTTTCGAAACCGCCATCGTAGCGGCCGTTTTCGGCCAGCTCGAACAGCCGCCGCTCGGCATCCTCGATCTGTTCGCCGGGTGCCATGTCGACCGGCGCGTCATAGGCGATGTTGACCATGTCTTCGCCGACGGTGATCAGCGCGCGGCGCGTCGCAAGGTCATAGATGGCGCGGCCATAGTCGGTGGCGTTGACGACGGTCACAGCCTCGACCGCCAGCCGCACGACATATTGCGCCATCGTCATGTCCCCAACCTTCTCGTCGGCCGGCAGGAAGGTTTTCAGTGTGATCGGCGTCGCCACCTTGCCCATACGGATGAACTCGGACGCCACCTCATAGATCTTGCGGTGCAGCGGCTCGTAGAAATGGCTGGCCTTGAGGAAGTCAGAGACGCGGTAGAAGGCGTCGTTGTTGACGAGGATGGCGCCGAGCAACGCCTGCTCGGCCTCGATGTTGTTTGGCGCTTCACGATAAAGCGGTGTTTCCGCGACGCCGAATTTTCGCGCTGCCTCTGCCATGATATCCCCGATTTCAATCCCGGCCTTTCGATATCAGAACGTGATGAGTCGGTGCTGACCTTTCTGCATCACTACCCAACCAAAGAACCTTGATGCCCGTTGTTCACAGGAACAACCAATCGTCCACAGGAGAGTATTCGCGTGCCCCGATTCCGGTTGACTCGACAGGGCGTGGATCTCTATCTGACTCGTCGGAACAAAGCAAGAACAATGGCACTGTTCATTTTGCGATGTTGTCCAGCCTGTCGCCCCAGTCCAATCGCCGGGCCAACTTGAAGTCGGCGCCGTCGCGCTTGGTGAACAAGCGCTCGGTGGCGGTGCCGTCGTCCTGGCAAAGCTTGAGCAGAACCTTGCCGGAGCCGGATTTCGGTGGCGCAAGAACTCGTGCCTGGTGTGATGTGGGGCCGTCGCGAGAAGCCGCGACGTAGATGAATTTCTCGTCTTCCCACGGCACGTCGGCATCCTTGGCCAGCCGATGCAGGCGCGAGCGGGCGACGCGGCGGGAAAAATGGCACCAGTCGGGCTGGACC
>NZ_RZPB01000797.1:0-2650 GCF_003998535.1 Mesorhizobium sp. M7A.F.Ca.AU.002.02.1.1
AAACAGCGGCAGCGTCGTCTTGATACCGTCGACGACGAACTCGTCCAGGGCGCGGCGCAGGCGCATCATGCACTCGACGCGGTTACGCCCATGTACAATCAGCTTGCCGATCAGGCTGTCGTAATAGGGCGGGATCTTGTAGCCGGAATAGACGCCGGAATCGACGCGGATGCCCAGACCACCCGGTGTGTGGAAATGGGTGATCGTACCGGGCGAGGGGGTGAAGGTGCGTGGGTCCTCGGCGTTGATGCGGCATTCGATGGCGTGGCCGTTGAACTTGATGTCCTCCTGCTTCACCGAGAGGCCGCCGCCGGAAGCGACGCGGATCTGCTCATGCACGAGATCGATGCCGGTGATCGCTTCCGTCACCGGATGCTCGACCTGCAGGCGCGTGTTCATCTCGATGAAATAGAACTCGCCATTTTCGTAGAGGAACTCGATCGTGCCGGCGCCGGAATAGCCGAGGTCGGCGATCGCCTTGGCGCAGATGCCGCCGATACGGGCGCGCTCTTCGGCATTGAGGGCCGGCGAGGGCGCCTCTTCCCAGACTTTCTGGTGGCGGCGCTGCAAGGAACAGTCGCGCTCGCCGAAATGCACGCCGCGGCCAAAGCCGTCGCCGAACACCTGCACCTCGATATGGCGCGGCTTTTCCAGGTATTTCTCGATGTAGACCGCATCGTCGCCGAAGGCCGCACCGGCTTCCGTGCTCGCCGTTTGCAAGGCGACCTCAAGGTCGGCCTCGGTAAGCGCTACCTTCATACCGCGCCCGCCACCACCGGCCGATGCCTTGATGATCACGGGATAGCCGATCTCGGCGGCAATGCGCCTGGCTTCCTTTTGGTCGGTGACGGCACCGTCCGAACCGGGCACAACCGGAATGCTGAGGCGCTTGGCGGTTCGCTTGGCCTCGATCTTGTCGCCCATGATGCGGATATGGTCGCCGGACGGACCGATGAAGGTGATGTTGTGCGCGGCCAGTATGTCGGCGAACTTGGCGTTCTCCGACAGGAAGCCGTAGCCCGGATGCACGGCGTCGGCGCCGGTGATTTCGCAGGCCGCAACGATCTGATGGATGTTGAGATAGCTGTCGCGCGATGGCGGCGGACCGATGCAGACGCTCTCGTCCGCGAGCCGCACATGCATGGCGTCGGCATCGGCGGTCGAATGCACCACCACCGTCTGGATGCCGAGTTCCTTGCAGGCGCGCAGTACCCGGAGGGCGATTTCGCCGCGATTGGCGATGAGGATCTTCTGAAACATCAGGCCCGCTCTACTCGATCACGACGAGCGGCATGCCATATTCGACCGGCTGCGAATCCTCGAAAAGGATCGCGGTCACCGTGCCGGCGCGTGGCGAGGGGATCTGGTTCATCGTCTTCATTGCTTCGATGATCAGCAGCGTCTGGCCTTCCTTGACCTTCTGGCCGACTTCGATGAATGCCTTGGCGTCCGGCGACGGAGCCAAATAGGCCGTGCCGACCATCGGTGAGGTGACCGCATTCTTGGAAAGGTCCGCCACCACAGGCACGGCAACGGCGGCAGCCTGCGCTGCTGCCGGCGCATAGGCCGGTTGCGGCGCCGCGATTGCATGAACGGCCGGCGCCTGCCGCGAGACGCGCACCTTCAGGTCGCCCAGTTCAACCTCGATCTCGGTGAGATTGGTGTCGTTCAGTATGCCCGCCAGATCGCGGATCAGTTGCTGGTCAACACCGGTCTTCTTTATCGACATTTTCGAGCCTTCTGTTTGTTGGCCGGTCATAGGCGTGCGGCCAGCGCCTGTAGCGCCAGCGTATAGCCGAGCGGCCCAAAGCCACAGATCATGCCGACGGCGACCGGCGCGACCATGGAGACGTGGCGGAATGGTTCCCGCGCATGGATGTTGGAAAGATGAACTTCGGCCACCGGCAATGGTGCGACGGCGCGGATGGCGTCGTGGATGGCAATCGAGGTGTGGCTGTAGGCGCCCGGGTTGATGACGATGCCGACAGCCTTGTCGCCGGCTTCCTGAATCCAGTCGACAAGGTCGCCCTCATGGTTCGACTGGCGGAAATCGATCTCGAACCCCAGCGCCGTGCCTGCCTGCTTGCAGTCGTCGGCGATCGCGGCAAGCGTCTTGCCGCCATAGATGCCCGGCTCGCGCTTGCCGAGCGCGTTGAGATTGGGACCGTTCAGGACGAAAACCGTTTTCAAAAAAGCCGACCTTTCCCGGCGCCGTCATCAAGCCGGCGCGCTGGGCCCTCTATAATGGGCATAGCCGCCCGCGGAAAGAGCGCAAGTGCGTTCTTTCACTGTCCACAACAGGCGGAAATGTGCCAGTGAGAGATAGCTGGCGAGCAAGATCAGAGCGCGGCTTTCGCCGCCTCGATCTTTTCAGCCAGCACTTCCTGCCCGAGCGCCCCGAACACCACCTCGTTGCCGACGACATAGGACGGCGTTCCGGTGATCGCCAGTTTGTTGGCAAGATCGTAGGTCTTGGCGAGGGCCTCGTTGATTGTCGGGTCCTTCATCTTCTCGCGCAGCGCCGCTTCGTCGGCGCCGAGCGACAGCGCGACCTTCATGGCCGCCGCCTCGGTGGCGCGTCCCTGACCGCCGAGCAACGCATTGTGGAACTCGCCGTACTTTTCCGGGTGCATCAGGTGGAAGGCCATCG
>NZ_RZPB01000798.1:0-2646 GCF_003998535.1 Mesorhizobium sp. M7A.F.Ca.AU.002.02.1.1
ATGCTGATCGAGGAAGCCGCCTCCCTAGCCTTGGTTGGTGCAAGAGAGATAAATCTCCTCGTCAGCTACAAGCTTGATCCAGTCGCCGAACTGGTCTTAACCGACCGCATCCAGATTCAGCAGGTTTTGCTCAACCTGATGCGCAATGCGGTTGAGGCTATGCAGGACTCGCCGCGCCGCGAATTGAAAGTCACAACAATTGCCCGGGATGATGGGATGGCCGAGGTAAGCGTGATCGATACTGGCCCGGGTCTCGCGCCGGAAGTCTCGGCTCAACTCTTCCAGCCGTTTGTAACCACCAAGAAGCAAGGCATGGGTGTCGGTCTCTCCATTTGCCGCACCATCGTGGAATCGCACGGTGGTCACATATGGGCCGAGGCGATGCCGACTGGCGGGACCGCCTTCCGATTCACCTTGCGCATTGTGGAGAAGGAAGAGGTCACAAATGGCCGGCAGTGATCTGGTGCACGTGGTTGACGACGACATGGACGTGCGCAAGTCGCTCGGTTTTCTTCTGGCGACTGCAGATTTTGCAGTACGCCTGCACGAATCGGCCACGGCTTTTCTCTCGACGGCAAAGGGCGACCTCGACGGCTGCATCGTCACCGACGTGCGCATGCCGGGCATAGACGGCATCGAATTCCTGCGCCAACTGAGATCCGGCGGGCATACAATTCCAGTTATTGTCATGACGGGCCATGCCGATGTGGCGCTCGCCGTTCAGGCAATGAAGGAAGGCGCTTCCGATTTCATTGAAAAGCCGTTTGATGACGAGATGCTGATCGACGCGATCCGCTCCACGTTGGCCAACCGCAACCAGGCGAATGCAACGCATCCGCAATCCTCCGAAATCCACGGCCGCCTGGCCACACTTTCGGAGCGGGAGCGGCAGGTTCTGGACGGGCTCGTGTCGGGTCTGCCGAACAAGACGATCGCCTATGATCTGGGTATCAGTCCGCGCACTGTCGAGATTCATCGTGCCAATGTGATGAGCAAGATGGCCGCGGGCAGCCTGTCGCATCTCGTGCGCATGGCGTTGATCGTGGAATCCAAACACTAGCAAGCGTCCCCGAGAGACTTGCCGCCGTCTGTCGGCATTGCCTTCGGCTGCCAGTAGCGCCAATGGGTCGGGCGGATATCGACGCGCACGCCAGTCCCGGCGTGCTTCCAACCCTGCCGGCCTTTTATACAGGGAAATACGAGCGCATGTTCGCCCTCCTCGTCGAAGACGGCGAGTTCGAGTTCGCGACCAAACGGAGCGCTCATGATCGGCTTCCACATCTCCCCATGATCTGGGGAAGCGGCAAGCAGCGCCTTGATTTAAATCATTTACGAAATTGCCGCCTATGCCGCTGCGGACGAGCGGCAAGCTGCCTTGATTGCGATCAATGACAGCTCCGGCGGCTGGGCCAACAGTCTGTTGGACGACCAATAGACTCAGGAGATCACACATGCTGATCCGCACATTATCCGCCCTGGAATGCACGAAATTGCTGACCGCCAACCGTGTCGGTCATCTGGCATGCGCGAAGGGTGGGCAGCCCTACGTGGTGCCGGTGCACTATGCGCACGCCGACAATCATCTCTACGCGTTTTCCATGCCCGGCAAGAAGATCGACTGGATGCGTGCCAATCCCCTGGTGTCCGTCCAGGTGGGTGAACGCGGCCAGGGCCGAGGCTGGAGAAGCGTCGTCGTCGATGGCCGTTATGAGGAACTGCCGGACCGGATTGGCCACAAGCTCGAGCGTGACCATGCATGGGCGATGTTGAGCAAGCACGCCGCTTGGTGGGAGCCCGGCGCCCTCAAGCCACTTATGCCTGCGGTGTCGGACAGTGCACCCCACGTTTTCTTCCGTATCTTGATCCAGCAGGTGTCGGGCCGCGAAGCAAGTGAATAGCTTTCTTCACTGCGGCGACCAGCGCTGGACCGATTCAGGAGGAGCGGCTCTAGGTAGTTTCCCGTAGGGACATAACCGAATTTCGCGACCCGCGGATTCGCGCGATTGCTGTGTCACGGATAAAACGGGAAAACAGCCATGCACGCCTACACCTCCTTCAGAATTTCGCTGCCGTCACGGTCTGCCCAGCCCAACCTGCCGGAGGCTTTTGAGCCCGCACTGCTGCAACCACTCAGCTTCTATCCCGCAGGCGCGGAAATCTACGCCCAGGGCGAGAAGGCCGGAGGCTTCTACCAGGTGGAGTTCGGCGCCGTCCGCGTCTACCGCCTGCTTGCTGACGGCCGCCGGCAGATCAGTGCCTTTCATCTCGCCGGAGAGACATTCGGCTTCGAAGCCGACACGACGCACCATTTCTTTGCTGAAGCGGTCAATTCCACCGGTGTCCGCGTCTTCCGCCTCACAGCTGGAGCGGATATGTCCCATCAGTTGTTGCCTCTGGCGCTGAAGGGGTTGACCAGAGCGCAGGAACACCTGCTGGTCCTCGGTCGCCAGAGCGCCATCGAACGCGTCGCCGCGTTCCTGGTCGACCTGTCGGAGCGCCAGGGCGGATTGCGGCAGGTCGAACTTCCGATGTCGCGCATGGATATCGGCGATTATCTTGGCCTCACCATCGAGACGGTATCGCGGATCTTCACCCGGCTGAAGGACAAGGGCGTCATCCGCCTGCTCAGCCTGCGCAGCATCGAAA
>NZ_RZPB01000799.1:0-2644 GCF_003998535.1 Mesorhizobium sp. M7A.F.Ca.AU.002.02.1.1
GTCAACAACATCAATGTCGGCGGCGGCATCAAGTATTTCCATGCCAACTCGACGGCGGCGGACTCTTCGGCGACGGGCACGGACTCGGTCGCGATCGGACCCGTCGCGACCGCAACGGGGACGAACGCCATCGCGGCCGGTGTCAATTCGAGCGCCTCCGACGCCAACGCCTCGGCCATCGGCAGCGGCGCCGTCGCATCGGCGCTCGACGCAACGGCGATGGGCTACATATCCAAGGCCTCGGGCCAATTCGCCACCGCCGTCGGCGCCAACGCCAATGCCACAGGCCTGTCCAGCACGGCGATCGGCCAGAACGCGTTCGCAACCAACGCTCAAGCGACCGCTCTCGGCAAGCAAGCGAATGCCAGCGCCGTCGATGCGCTGGCGCTGGGCGCCAACGCCACCGCCGCCAACGCAGGCGCCGTGGCGCTCGGCTCGGGCAGTGTCACCGACGTCGCTGTCGCCACGCCGAGCACCGTGATCAACGGCACGACCTATGCCTTCCAGGGCACCAATCCGACCTCGACGGTCAGCGTCGGCGCGGTCGGTGCGGAACGCACCATCACCAATGTCGCCGCGGGGCGGATCAGCTCGACGTCGACCGACGCCCTCAACGGCTCGCAGCTCGCCGCCACCAACCAGGCCGTCGATGCCATCGGCACCACCGTCAACAATCTTGGCGCTGGCGTGACCAATCTCGGCAACATTGTCAACAACATCGCCGGCGACACCTCGACCGCCTACACCGACGCCAACGGCATCGGCATCCGCTACGCTCGCACTAACGAGGCCGGACTGGCGCAGACCGATTCCTTCGCACAAGGTGTCGGCTCCACCGCTGTCGGCTACCAGGCGACCGCGACCGGGGTCAGCGCGCTGGCGCTCGGCCGCGCCAGCAACGCCAGCATCGACGGCAGCGTGGCGCTGGGCTCGGGTTCGATCTCCAATCGCGCGATCGCTCCGGCTACCGGCCAGATCGCAGCCGGTCCGTCGAACTTCATCCAGTTCAACACGACCGACAAGGCGCTGCTCGGCGCGGTTTCGGTCGGCGACGTCAACTCCTACCGGCAGATCACCAATGTGGCCGACGGCACGCAGGACCAGGACGCGGTGACGGTGCGCCAGCTCGCCGGCGCCATCGCTGCCGTGTCGGTCACCTCGACGAAATACTTCCATGCCAATTCGGCGGCGGGCGACTCGCTGGCGGTCGGCGCGGAGTCGGTCGCGGTCGGTCCGACGACCGTCGTCAACGGCGACAACGGCATCGGCATCGGCAACGGCGCCATCGTCGACCAGACAGCACCCGGCGGAACGGCCATCGGCCAGAACGCGCATGTGCTGCTGGCCGACGGCCTGGCGCTCGGCACCAATTCGACCGCCTCCGGCATCCAGTCGGTGGCGCTCGGCGCCGGCGCCCAAAGCACCTTCATCAACAGCGTCGCGCTTGGTGCGCAGTCCATCACCACGGTCGGCGCACAAACGAACTACGCGGCCTATGGGCTTGCTGGCGCGCAGACCTCGGTCGGCGAGGTGTCGATCGGCGCCGCCGGGGCCGAACGCAAGCTGACCAATGTCGCGGCGGGCTCGGCCGACACCGACGGCGTCAACGTCTCGCAGTTGCGCGGCGTGACGAAAAACGTCACCGACCTGTTCGGCGGCGTTACCACGATCAATCCCGACGGCTCGATCACCGGCCCGACCTACACTATCCAGGGCAACAACTACTCGACCGTCTATGACGGCCTGACGGCCGTCGACAATGCCCTGACCACCATCAGCAATGGCGGCGGCATCAAATACTTCCACGCCAATTCGACGCTGGCCGACAGCATCGCCGGCGGCACCAACGCGGTGGCGATCGGGCCGGAAAGCGTGGCGAGCGGCGCCGAGAGCGTGGCTGCGGGCCATGGCTCGACGGCTACCGGGGCGGGCGCCGTCGCGCTCGGCCAGGGTGCGCAGGCCAACAACGCCAACGATGTGGCGCTCGGCTCCGGCTCGGTGACGCAGACAGCCGTCGGCACCTCCAGCACCGTCATCGGCGGCAAGACCTACACCTTCGCCGGAACGACTCCGACCGGAACCGTCAGCGTCGGCGATGCCGGCGCCGAGCGGACGATCACCAACGTCGCCGCCGGGCGCGTCGATGCCGGCAGCACGGATGCGATCAACGGCTCGCAGCTCTACGCCACCAACACGGCGATCGAGGATTTGAAAGCCGGCGTCGGAAACCTCACCCAGAACGCGGTGACCTATGACGCCCCGGGCGGCGTCAAGTCGAACACCATCACGCTGCAGGGTGGCGACGTCAACGCGCCGGTCGTCATCTCCAATGTCGGCCCCGGCGTCAAAGGGACCGATGCGGTCAATGTCGAACAGATGAACCAGGGCCTGACCGCCGGCAAGAGCTATACGGACAACCGCGTGGCTTACGCTATCGATACGTCCAACGACTACACCGACAAGGTAGCCGCCACGACCCTGCAGCAGGCCAACGACTATACCGACCAGAAGCTCGGCCAGCTCAATTCGGACATCAACGGCATCCGCGACGAGGCCCGGCAGGCGGCCGCGATAGGCCTCGCCGCCGCCTCGCTGCGCTACGACGACCGGCCCGGAAAGCTGAGCGTCGCGGCGGGGGGGGGCC
>NZ_RZPB01000079.1:0-13751 GCF_003998535.1 Mesorhizobium sp. M7A.F.Ca.AU.002.02.1.1
GCTCCAGCGTCGCACCGGAGCCGGCCTGGTGCTGGCCGCCAAAAACGAGGTGGCGCTGAAGCACATCGAATTCATCCAGCTTGAGCCGACGAAGGCGCTGGCGGTGCTGGTGTCGCAGAATGGCGACGTCGAAAACCGCGTCGTCGACCTGCCCGCCGGGATCACCGTCTCGCAACTGCACGAGGCCTCGAATTTCCTCAACGCCCATATACGCGGCCGCACGCTGGCCGAGGCGCGGATCGAGATCGCTCGCATCAAGGAAGAAACCAGGGCCGCGCTCGACACGCTGTCGCAGGACCTGGTGGAGAAGGGGCTGGCGGTGTGGGCCGGCGCCGACAGCGGCCTGCCGGCACGGCTCATCGTGCGCGGGCGTGCCAATCTGCTTGAAAACGTCACCGCCCAGGCCGACATCGAGCTGCTGCGCCATCTGTTCGAGGACATGGAGACGCAGGACGGGCTTATCCAGCTGCTTGACCTCGCCGAGCAGGGCTCGGGTGTGCGCATCTTCATCGGCTCGGAAAACAAGCTGTTTTCGCTGTCGGGCTCGTCGCTGGTCGTCGCCCCCTATCGCGACAAGGATGCCCGCGTCGTCGGCGCGCTCGGCGTCATCGGCCCGACCCGGCTGAATTACGCGCGCATCGTCCCAATGGTCGACTATACGGCGCAGCTGATTTCACGCATGCTGCGCTGAGCTGATCCAACCGAGGAGACGACGATGGCGCTCGAAGAATTCAAGGCCCGGATCAGCCTGCTGCTCGAGGAGATGGTCAACCAGCCGGAAGACCAGCACGAGATCCAGGAGCAGCTGCGCGAAAAACTGCAGGAAATGCGCGCCATGGGCCTGCCGCTGCCGGCTGACCTCGTCGAGTTGGAAAAACGCCTCGACGACGATTTCTACGCCGCCGGGACCTGAACCGGAAAACCGCAAGCTTCCTTCACCTCATCGTGTGCCGTGGAACGATCGACGAAACCGGTCGTTCCTGTTTTCACGCCCGAACACTGGAGGACCGAATGATGCGTTTTGCCGGCCCGGCACTTTCCGCCGCACTGTTTGTCTCGACCGCTTCATTCGCCCAGCAGGCGGACGAACCGGTACTGAAAGGCGCGGCTGCCTTCGGCGACTGGCGAGCGGACAAGCCGGGCACCCGCCGGCTGATCAGACCGGATGATCTGCCCAAGCCCAATGCCACCCGGTCGACCTCGAACAGCGCCGGCATCGCGGACATGCCGGCAGACGCGAAGCTGCAACTGCCGCCGGGGTTCTCGGCCGAGCTGGTTGCATCGGGCATCGACAATCCACGCGTCGTGCGCGTCGCGCCGAATGGCGACCTGTTCGTCGCCGACAGCAAAGCCAACCAGGTCCGCATCTATCGCCTCGCCGAAGGCAGTGCGAAGCCGGCGCAGGACGGCATCTTTGCCGGCAATCTCAACCGACCCTATGGCATTGCCTTCTATCCGCCGGGCCCTGACCCGCAATGGGTCTATGTCGCCAACAGCGACAGCATCGTGCGCTTTGCCTACCGCAATGGCGAACTGAAGGCCTCCGGCGACCCGGAAACCATCGTCGGCAACATCCCCGCCAGTCATCACTGGACCCGCGATATCGCCTTCTCGCCGGACGGCAAGACGCTTTACCTTTCGGTCGGCTCGGGATCGAATGTCGCCGAGGACATGGGCCGGGAGCCGAAAGGCGGACTCGATGCCTGGGCGAAATCGCAGCCGCTGGGTGCAGCCTGGGGTTCTGAAGACGGCCGCGCCGACGTGCTGACCTTCGATCCCGATGGCAAGAACGGCCGCATCTTTGCCGCCGGCCTGCGCAACTGCTCGGGTATGACCGTGCAGCCGGCGACCGGCGCGCTGTGGTGCGTCGTCAACGAACGCGATGCGCTTGGCGACAATGTGCCACCCGAATACGCGACCGTGGTCAAGGAGGGTGCCTTCTATGGCTGGCCCTGGTACTATATCGGCAACAATGAGGATCCGCGCCACAAGGGTGAGCGCCCCGATCTTGCCGGCAAAACGACCGTTCCCGATGTGCTGATGCAGGCGCATTCGGCGCCGCTCACCATCGCCTTCTACGAGGGGAAGAGCTTTCCAGCTGAATACAAGGGCGATGCGTTCGTCGCTCTGCATGGTTCATGGAACCGCGGCAACAGGACCGGCTACAAGGTGGTGCGGTTGCTGTTCAAGGACGGCAAGCCGACCGGCGCGTATGAGGATTTCATCACCGGCTTCGTCGTTTCCAACGGTGAGGTCTGGGGCCGGCCGGTCGGCGTGGCGATTGCGAGCGACGGTGCGCTGATCGTCAGCGAGGACGGCAACGGCACCATCTGGCGTGTCACCCATGGCGACGGTCCGTCCTGATCTGCTCAGGTAACGCAGGCCCCCTCACCCGGATTGCCAACCGAATTGCGAAGAGCAATTCGGGAACAATCCGACCTCTCCCCGAGGGGAGAGGAGTCAGCAGACGCTGGCGCCCGTCTCTTCTCCCCTCGGGGAGAAGGTGGCCGCGAAGCGGCCGGATGAGGGGGCTTCGTAAGGCGAGCCCTCGATATCTGGTGCAATGGAATCCGGCCCCAGGGAATTCAATCTTGGCCTGTCCCATGCAATAAAACGCTCTGATCCGAGACCAGTGCCATGACCCTTACCGGATTCCTCGCCTATAGTGCGGCCCTCGGCATCGCCGCCGCGATTCCTGGTCCCGGCATCACCGCGCTGGTCGCCCGTGCGCTCGGCTCAGGCTTCCGCTCGTCGCTGGCGATGTCGTTTGGCCTGATGGTTGGCGACATCACCTATCTGACCGCCGTGGTGCTTGGCCTCGCCTTCGTCGCACAATCCTTCGGCATGGTTTTCCTGGCCATCAAATGGCTCGGCGTCGCCTATCTCGCCTTTCTCGGCTGGCGCTTCTGGAACAGCGGCATCACGCCCGAGACCGTCGAGGCCGGAAAAGGCAAGGGCGGCTTGCTGTCGAGCTTTGCCGCCGGCCTGACCGTTACCCTCGGCAATCCGAAGACGATGATCTTCTATCTCGCGATCACGCCGACCATCGTCGACCTGAAAACCATCACGCTGGCGGATTACGGCATCCTCGTCGCGCTGACCGTTGTCGTCCTGTTGGTGGTGCTGGTGCCGTATCTGGCGCTGGCGGCCAAGGCGCGCTGGTTTCTGAAATCGCCCCGCGCGCTCAAGGCGCTGAACCGCACGGCGGCCGGCTTCATGGTCGGTGCTGCTGCAGCGATTGCCGCTCGGCAATAGAGAGCTTTCCGCCAAAGCATTTCGCAAACGGGCCTTTGCGAGAAATGCTTTTCCGGGACGGCACGGTTTTAGACACAGGGCCCACTCGGATATTTTCAGCCGACAGTCTATCTTGCGCGACCGAAGGCCCTATCTTGCCGGCTGCAATTCCACTGCCTGAAATCCTTACTCGCCTGAAATTCTGGGAGCGAAACCAATGAACAAGCCCGTCACAGCCCGTGTGCCCGGTCGCGGCCGCGTCTACAATTCCATCACCGATACGATCGGCGACACGCCCCTGGTGCGGCTCGACAAGTTCGCCAGGGAAAAGGGCATCGTCGCCAATCTCATCGCCAAGCTCGAATTCTTCAATCCGATCGCCTCGGTCAAGGACCGCATTGGCGTGGCGATGATCGAGGCGCTTGAGGCATCAGGCAAGATTTCTCCCGGCAAGACAACGCTGATCGAACCGACGTCGGGCAACACCGGCATCGCGCTTGCCTTCGCCGCCGCGGCCAAGGGCTACAAGCTGATCCTGACGATGCCCGAAACAATGTCGGTCGAGCGCCGGAAAATGCTGGCGCTGCTCGGCGCCGAGTTGGTGCTGACCGAGGGTCCGAAAGGTATGAAGGGCGCCATCGCCAAGGCCGACGAACTGGCAGCGACGATCCCCAATGCGATCATCCCGCAGCAGTTCGAGAACCCGGCCAATCCGGAAATCCACCGCACGACGACGGCCGAGGAAATCTGGAACGATACGCATGGCGAGGTCGATATCTTCGTCGCCGGCATCGGCACCGGCGGCACCATCACCGGCGTCGGCCAGGTGCTGAAGAAGCGCAAGCCCTCCGTGCATGTCGTCGCCGTCGAGCCCGACTCCTCGCCGGTTCTGTCGGGCGGCCAGCCCGGCCCGCACAAGATCCAGGGCATCGGCGCCGGTTTTGCGCCCAAGATCCTCGACACGACGATCTATGACGAGATCGTCAAGGTGTCGAACGAGGATTCGGTGGCCAATGCCCGCCTCGTCGCCCGCCTCGAAGGCGTGCCGGTCGGCATCTCTTCGGGCGCCGCCCTGCAGGCGGCCATCGTCGTCGGCTCGCGGCCGGAGAACAAGGGCAAAAATCTTGTGGTGGTCATCCCGTCCTTCGCCGAGCGCTATCTGTCGACAATCCTGTTCGAGGGGCTGGGATCGTAGTCCGACGCTCCTTCGCGTCCAAGCTGGCCCGCTGAAAAAACGCGCGTGGCCGCCATCGGCGGCTTGAGCGCGGCACCGCTTCCGGTTCATATCGCCCCGGCCTGCTTTGCGCGGCCGGGGGAGAATTTTATGTACAAGCTTTATACCCGTCCTGGCAGCGGCGGCTTCGTCGTCGAGGCAGCGCTGGCGTTGGCGAATGCACAGTTCGAGCAGATCGACGTGCCGAAGACCGACCGGCCCGACCCCGCCTTCCTCGACATCAGTCCGTTGAACCAGGTGCCGGTGCTGACCTTGCCGGACGGAAGCTCGATGACGGAATCGGCGGCGATCTGCATCCTGCTTGCCGAGCGTCATCCCGATGCCAATTTGGCGCCGGCAGCAGACGCGCCTGCCCGCGCCGATTTCCTGCGCTGGATGGCCTTCATGTCGTCGGTGCTCTATCCGGCGGTGCTGCGTTTCTACTACGCATACCGCTACACTGCCGATCCCGAAGGCACCAAGGCGGTCAAGCAGGCAGCCGTGGCCGAGATGGACCGTGGCTTTGCCGTTCTGGATGCCGCGCTTGAAGGCCGTGACTGGCTGGTCGGCGACCGGGTGTCGCTGGCCGACATCTATCTGGTCATGCTGGTGGCCTGGCATCCCGACATCGACAGCGCGCGGACGGCATGGCCGAACATTGAACGCCTGTGGGCGCGGCTGCGCGACCATCCGCTGATGAAGACGCTCAACACCTCGCACGAGATGTGGCCGGGCTGAAGCTCAATTTCTGAGCACTGCCCGCTTTTCCTGCAGGAAGCGGCGCACCGCCGGGTCGCGCTCGAGGCCGATCGCCCGGTCATAGGCTTCGCAGGCTTGCAGTACCTGACCAAGCCTGGCCAGGAGACCGGCGCGTGCGGCCCAATAGGGCTGATAGTCATCAAGCCGTTTGTCGTCGCCCAGCACGTAGAGGGCCGCCAATCCCGCCACTGCGCCCTCGGCCTCGGCGATCGCCACCGCGCGGTTTATCGCCACCACCGGCGATCCTGCGATCGAAAGCAACGCGTCGTAGAACTCGCGGATCGCCGCCCAGTCGGTGCGGCCGGTCAGCCGTCGTGCCGCATGCGCGGACTGCACGGCCGCCTCAAGCTGGTAGCGGCCGATGATGCCCTTGGCCGCGGCGTGGGAAAGCAGCGCCTCCGCCTCATCGATCAGGGCGCGGTCCCATAGAAGGCAATCCTGTTCCGCCAGCGGCACGAAGTCGCCGGCGGCGCTGCGCCGTGCGGCGCGGCGCGACTCAGCAAACAGCATCAGCGACAGGAGGCCCAGCGCCTCCGGCTCCTCCGGCAACAGCGAAGCCACCAGCCGGCCGAGCCAAATGCCTTCGGTCGCCAGATTGCGCCCTCGCGTCTCGGTGCCCGCCGGGTCGGACCAGCCTTCGGCGAAGGCGGCGTAGATCGCTTCCAGCACCGCATCCAGCCGTTCGCCGAGTTCGGCCTGCTCCGGCACGCGGAACGGAATACCGGTTTCACGGATGCGGGACTTGGCTCGCACCAGGCGCTGGCCCATCGTTGCCGGCGAGACCAGGAAGGCGGAAGCGATCGTCGCGGCGTCGAACCCCAGCACCGTCTGCAGGATGAGCGGCGAACGCACGCTCGATTCGATCGCCGGATGGGCGCAGGCGAACATCAGCCGCAGCCGCTCGTCGGGCAGGTCTTCGTCGGTCATGCGCGCCTCCGCTTCCTCGGCAATCAGCTTGAGATGCTCGCGGCCGGCCTCGCTGGTCAGCCGGCGCCGCACCGCATCGACGCGGCGCCGCCTTGCCACCGCCAGCAGCCAGGCTTCCGGTTTCTTGGGTACGCCGGTTCTTGGCCAGCGTTCGAGGGCGGCGGCAAAGGCATCGGCCAGCGCGTCCTCGGCTGCGGCCACGTCGCGCGTGCGGGCCGCGAGCCAGGCGACAAGCTTGCCGTAGCTTTGCCGGGCGGCGGTTTCCGCTGCCGCCCGCGCGATCTCCAGGCCACTTTCCATCACATGGTCTGTTCCCAGATCGGCCGCAGCTCGACCGTGCCGGCGCTGGCCGCGGGGCAGCGCGCCGCCCAGGCGATAGCGGCATCGGCATCCTCGGCCTCGATCATGTAGAAGCCCGCAAGCTGCTCCTTGGTGTCGGCATAGGGGCCATCGAGCACGTTGGTCTTGCCATTGACCATCCGCACCGAAGTGGCGGCCTGGGTCGGCTTCAGCCGGTCGCCGGCCAGCCAGGCGCCGGACTTCTTCAACGCATCGGTATACGCGCCATAGGCAGCGCTGATCTCGTAGGTCTTATCGGTCGGCGCGGCCGCCATCGCGGCTTCATTGACGTAGATCAAAAGCATGTATCGCATGGTCTTCTCCCGTTGTTTCGAAGGCTGCTTCGTTTGCGAGCCGGACGTATGTCGCGCGGCCCTGGCCGATTTCGACAGGCATTGGAAAAATCTTTCGGCTCCGAAGACATTTCACGCAAGCGGCCATCTGTGCATCCCGCACTCAACCATTCGTCTAACGCATGGGATTGCGGGTTGGCATTTCCATCTCGCTGTCTAAACTCGCTTCTGTTCGCGTCAGGGAGGTGATGCGGCTGCTATTTCAGGGAGGAAATCAGATGTTCCATTTCAGGACGAAACTTGTTGCGGCCGGCGCCGTGGCGCTGTCGCTTGGCCTAGGCGCTGTTTCCGCCAAGGCGCAGGAATTCATCAACGTGCTCACCGGCGGCACATCTGGCGTCTATTATCCGCTCGGCGTGGCACTGTCGGAAATCTACGGCAAGGGCATCGAAGGTGCCCGCACCCAGGTGCAGGCAACAAAGGCTTCGGTCGAAAACCTCAATCTGTTGCAGCAGGGCAAGGGCGAGATCGCGTTTGCGCTGGGCGATTCCGTCAAGCTGGCCGCCGAAGGCAATGCCGAGGCCGGTTTCCCCGGCAAGCTCGATAAGTTGCGCGGCATCGCAGCCATCTATCCCAACTACATCCAGATCGTCGCCAGCCGGGAGTCCGGCATCAAGACGCTGGCCGACCTCAAGGGAAAAAGCCTGTCGGTCGGCGCGCCGGCCTCCGGCACCGAGCTCAATGCCCGCGCCATCTTCGCCGCCGCCGGGTTGAAGTATGAGGATCTCGGCCGGGTCGAGTATCTGCCCTTCGCCGAATCGGTCGAGCTGATCAAGAACCGGCAGCTCGACGCCACGCTGCAATCGGCCGGGCTCGGCGTCGCCTCGATCCGCGACCTCGCCACCTCCGTGCCGATCAATGTCGTGGCGGTGCCGGCCGAGGACGTCGCCAAGATCGGCGCGCCCTATCTGTCGGTGGTCATTCCCAAGGGCACTTATGAAGGCCAGAGCGAGGATGTCGCCACCGCCGCCGTCGGCAATTTCCTCATCACCCGCGCCGATGTCTCCGACGAGACCGCCTACCGGATGACCAAGCTGATGTTCGACCATCTCGACCAACTGGCCGCGGCGCATGCCGCCGCCAAGGCGATCGACCCGGCCAAGGCGCTCGACGGCATGCCGGTGCCGCTGCACCCCGGTGCCGAGCGATACTACAAGGAGAAGGGCTTGTTGAAGTAGGGCGGATCCGTCGGATGACCGAAGCAACGTCTGGAACATCAACCGACGGCAAATCCGCCACCTTCCATCTGCCTGCCGTCGAAGAACAGGTCGAAGGGCTGCCGCCGGGCTTCGGCGACGGCCTTGCGGGCAAGGCCGCCTTTCTCATCGCCGTCGCCTTTTCCGTGTTCCAGATCTATGTCGCCGCCTATGGCAGCATTCCGAGCCAGGTGGTGAGGGCCATGCATGTCGGCTTCCTGCTGCTGCTCGGCTTTGGCCTGATCGCCAATCTGCGCGCCAAGAGCATGCCGGCGAAAGCCGCGTTCTGGACGCTCGGGGCGCTCGGCTTCGGCACCGGCCTCTACAATTGGGTGTTCTACACTGATCTGATCCGCCGCTCCGGCTTCCTGACCACGCCGGACCTCATCGTCGGCGCGGTGCTGGTGGTGCTGGTCTTCGAGGCAGCGCGGCGGCTGATGGGCCTGCCGCTGGCGGTCATCGCTTTCATCTTTCTCGCCTACTGCTTTTTCGGCAACCATTTGCCGCCGCCGCTCATCCATCGCGGCTATGATTTCGCCCAGATCGTCGACACCTTCGCCTACGGCACCGAAGGCATCTACGGCACACCGATCTATGTCTCGGCTGCCTACATCTTCATCTTCGTCGTCTTTGCCGCCTTTCTCGAACGCGCTGGCATGATCGCGCTGTTCAACGATTTCGCGCTTGGCCTGGTCGGCTCGTGGCGCGGCGGCCCGGCGCAGGTCTGCGTGCTGTCCTCGGCGCTGATGGGCACCATTTCCGGCTCGGGTGTCGCCAATGTGGTGGCCAGCGGCCAGTTCACCATCCCGCTGATGAAGCGCTTCGGCTTCCGCTCGGCTTTTGCCGGCGCCGTCGAGGCGACCTCCTCGATGGGCGGCCAGATCATGCCGCCGGTGATGGGCGCGGTCGCCTTCATCATGGCCGAGACGCTGAACGTGCCTTATGCCGAAGTGGTCAAGGCGGCGATCATCCCGGCGCTGCTCTATTTCGGCGCCTGCTTCTGGCAGGTGCATCTGGAAGCCGGCAAGGCGGGCCTGCACGGCATGGCCAAGGCCGAGCTGCCCAATCCGTGGGACGCGGTGCGGCAACACTGGCCGCTGGTGCTGCCGCTGGCCGCGCTCATCTACCTGCTGTTTGCCGGCTATACGCCGATCTTCGCCGGCACGATGGGCCTGGCGCTGACCATCGTGCTCATCCTCGGCACGCCGTTGGCGGCAGCGATCGGGCCGCTGGCCTTCCGCATCGTCTTCTGGATCGCGCTCGGGCTTGCCGCCGCTTCGTTCATGAAGTTCGGCGTCAACCTCCTCGGCCTGGTGATCGCCGCACTGGTCGTCGCCTGCTTCACGTTCAAGGGCGGCCGCGAGACGTTGCAAATCTGTGTCGACTCGCTCGCCGAAGGCGCCAAGAACGCGCTGCCGGTCGGCATTGCCTGCGCCATTGTCGGCATCGTCATCGGCACGCTGACGCTGACCGGCATCGCCTCGACCTTCATCGGCTGGATCATCTCGATCGGCGAGGACAATCTGTTCCTGTCGCTGGTGCTGACCATGGTCACCTGCCTGGTGCTGGGCATGGGCATTCCGACCATTCCCAACTACATCATCACCTCGTCGCTGGCCGGGCCGGCGCTGCTCGAGCTTGGCGTGCCGCTGCTGGTCAGCCACATGTTCGTGTTCTATTTCGGCATCATGGCCGATTTGACGCCCCCGGTGGCGCTGGCGGCGTTCGCCGCCGCACCGATGGCCAGGGAAAGCGGCCTGAAAATCGGCATCCAGGCGACCAAGCTGGCCATTGCCGGCTTCGTCGTGCCGTTCATGGCGGTCTACACGCCGGCGCTGATGCTGCAGGACGCAGGTCCGATCGCCGCCCAGTTCGGCTATCCCGTCGAGGTCGGCTACATCGTCGCCAAGGCGTGCATGGGCATCGTGCTGTGGGGTGCCGCCGCCGTCGGTTTTCTGGTCACCCGCATGGCGTGGTGGGAGCGGCTCGTCGCCTTCGCGGCCGGCGTGCTGCTGGTCGCCGCGGTGCCGCTCACCGACGAGGCCGGCTGGGTGCTGGCGCTGGCCTGGATCGGCTGGCACTGTTTTCGCGCGCGGCAGGCTTCAGTCAGAACATGAGCCTGTGCATCCTGGCCGCGGGCAAGACGGTAACGCTCTCCGTCGCCGCCTTCACGCTGTCCTGGACGCATTCGGTGGAACGGACGCGCTGGCAAGAAGACTGGAAGGTCACGTCCTCCGGCCTGCAGGTGGTCGAAGCCCGGATCGAGGGCTCGGGCGCCGGCATGGAGCCGCCGGAAGGCGCGGTGCTGAAGGAGGGTTGGTGGAGCTATGCGCCTGATGTCGGCCCGCAGCGGCGCGTCGTGCTCGCCGCTTCAGGTGCAACCAGCGACGGCTGGACACTGTGCACGGTTCAGGGCTGCCGGGAATTGGGGAGGACGGCAGGCGGACCGATCGTGCTCGAGCCGTGCCGGCCGGATGGCACGAGCCAGCCGCGGTAGCGCATAGCCACACCCTCAGCCAAGGAACCGCTTGCGCAGCTCCGGAGAAGGAATGTCGCAAGCATCCTTCCTGCCGAACAGGGCGTAGCGGTTCCTGGCGATGCGATCATAGAGCCAACCACGCAGCGGGCGCGGCAACAGCAACAGTGCCTTGGCCGCCCGCCAAGGCCAGCCGAGTTCCGCCATGACGGCGACAAAACTGTCCAGCCGCGTGAAGGCGACGCCGTCGATCAGGACGAGATTGGTTTCGTAAGAGTCGGTGCGCAGTCCATGCTTCCGGAACAGCGCTTCACCGAAGGGCGACTGCGCGGTGGCGAAGCGGAAACGGCCTTGGCGGTCGAGCCTGACCACCATGCGCACGAAACCGGAGCAGAGCACGCAGACGCCATCGAAAACGATCAATGGATGGCGTGAGTCGAGAACTGTTTCGAAGGGACGAGTTGACTGGGGTCGAACTGGTTGAAGATGGTCCGTCACGCTGGCCTCGGCTGCTCGTGTCCTATGACACTAAGCCGGCCAGCGATGGTATCAAAGCCGTGGCGATGTCGCACGGCGCCTGTCGGCGAGAGCGGGACGCTCGGCGCGATAGGTGGTGGCGCGGATAGAGGCGGCCGGCCTGCAGATCCGGCTGTTGTGGCGATTTTCGAAAGCCATGATCAGTGCGCGCCCAGCGAGTTGCCGCGACGGGCGCAGGCCGGGCCGGGGCCGCGCATGTAATAGCGTTCGGGCCGGTAGGTCGGCGCAACGAATTCGCGGATGGCGGCGGCATAGCCGATGAGGTGCGCGAGGAAGTTCATTACCTTGTCCCTGTCCCGATTTTCGGATGTCCCTTCCGAATTGCGGTCATCATAGCGTCGAGGCGTGAATAGTCGGTGAACGTGATGTTAATATCTGGTCGAAAATGCCTTGCTTCGTGGCTGGAATGCGGCTGATTCGGGGTCTTTCCGTGCAGTTGGTTGGCATTCCGGCCAATGTGACTTTTGCATCACATATGTTTCGTTTGAATGTCGCCTGCGCGCGGTTCTGTTTCAACTTTTGCCGAGCCCGCGAAATTTCCGTGCTGGCGGCCAGAACCACTCAGGCGGCCCCTTGGCATCCAGATCGGCGCGGGAGCGCGGAACTGGAGCGCGATCTGTCCGTTCTCACCTTCATCTGGTTCTGAAGGGAAGATATCATGGCGCCGCGTCCGGCCTGGAGAGGCTATCTGAAGCTTTCGCTGGTCACCTGTGCCGTCGAACTGACCAATGTCGTCACCCATACGGAGCGGGTCTCGTTTCGCATTCTCAACCGCAAGACCGGCAACACGGTGAAGCGCCTCTATGTCGATGCCGAAACCGGCAAGCCGTTGGAGGAGGATGACGAGATCAAGGGTTATGAACTCGACGATGGCAATTTCATCCATATCGAGGAAGACGAGATCGAGGCGGTGCAGATCGAATCCTCGCACACGATGGCGCTCGACGGTTTCGTCGACAAAGCTTCGATCCAGCAGATCTATCTCGACACGCCCTACTATGTGGCGCCCGCCGACAAGGTGTCGGAAGAGGCGTTCGCCGTCATTCGCGATGCGATGGCGGGCAAGAAGATGGCCGGGCTGGCGCGTATCGTGCTCTACCGACGCGAACGGCCGGTGGTGATCGAACCGCTCGGCAAGGGCATGGTGCTGACGACGCTGCGCTACGACAACACGGTACGGCAACCGGACACCGTCTTCGGCGACATCGAGCCCGTGAAGACCGATCAGGAGATGACCGATCTGGCCGAGTTGATCATCGACAAGAAGAAGACGAAGTTCGATCCCTCGAAATTCGACGACAAATACGAGGACGCGCTGCTGGAGCTGATCCGCGCCAAGAAGGCCGGCCACAAGGCGCCGAAGGCCAAGGCGGCGCCCAAACCTTCCAATGTCGTCAATCTGTTCGACGCGCTGAAGAAGAGCCTGTCGGACTCCGGGTCATCGAAAACATCTTCGTCGGCGAAGGCCAGGCCAGCGGCCAAACGCGCCAAGTCGAAAGCCAGCGCGCCCAAACGCAAATCGGCGTGAGGAACCCAACGGATGGCCAGCCTCGAACAATATCACTCCAAGCGCGATTTCAAGAAAACCGCCGAACCGGCCGGCAAGGTCGCCCGGACCAAGCAGGGCGAGGCCGGCGGCATCTTCGTCATCCACAAGCATGCCGCGACGCGGTTGCATTACGACTTGCGGCTCGAGCATGACGGCGTGCTGTGGAGTTGGGCGGTGACGCGCGGCCCGAGCCTCGACCCGCATGAGAAGCGACTGGCTGTCCATGTCGAGGATCACCCGATCGACTATGCGCCGTTCGAAGGCACCATTCCCAAGGGCGAATATGGCGGCGGTTCGGTTATCGTTTGGGACGAGGGCACCTGGATTCCCGAGATCGACCCGGCCAAGGCGATGAAAAAGGGCCATATCAGCTTCGAGCTCAGGGGACACAAGCTGCATGGGGCATGGCATCTGGTGCGGCTGAAGCCGCGAGCGGGTGAAAAGCGCGACAACTGGCTGCTGATCAAGTCGGACGATGCCGCAGCGCGTCCCGGCGAGGACATCCTCAAGGAAGCGCCTGAATCGGTGAAGTCCGGCCTGACGATCGAGGAGGTCGGCGAGGGCAAGACCGCGAAGGGCGAGAAGCCGAAAGTCTGGCATTCCAACAAGCCGGCCGCCGTCAAGACAAAAGCCGGCAAACGCCTCGACTTTATCGAGCCGCAGCTGGCCACGCTCGAGCGCGATGCGCCGCCGGGCAAGGACTGGCTGCACGAAGTGAAGTTCGACGGCTATCGCATGCAGGCGCAGATCGCCGGCACCGATGTGCGGCTGCTGACCCGCACCGGCCTCGACTGGACGAAGAAATTCGGCGGCGAGATCGTCGCGGAGCTGGCCGGGCTGAAGTGCAGCGACGCCATCATCGATGGCGAGGTGGTGGTGCTGGCCGACAGCGGCGTCTCGTCTTTCGCGCTGCTGCAGCAGGACCTGTCGGCGAAGCGGACCAATCGCTTCATCTATTACGTGTTCGACCTGATGCGGCTCGATGGGCAGGATCTTCGGCGCGAGCCGCTGGTCGAGCGTAAGCAGGCCTTGCAGGAACTGCTCGGCGAACAGTCCGACAATGCGGCGGTCCGCTTCAGCGACCATTTCGCCGAACCCGGCAAGATCATGCTGGAGCATGCCTGCCGGATGGGCCTGGAAGGCGTCGTCTCCAAGCGTGCCGATGCAC
>NZ_RZPB01000007.1:0-29818 GCF_003998535.1 Mesorhizobium sp. M7A.F.Ca.AU.002.02.1.1
CCCCCCGCCGCATCGCCGCCGTCCGCCCGTCGCTCGACCTTAATTTCGGCTATCTGTTTTTGGTCGGCTATCGCAAGGCCTTGCGGCGGCACGGCATCGAGGTAGACCCCGAGCTGATCGCGTCCGGCTTCATCAACGAGGCCGGCGGCTACGGGGTGACGCCGCAGGTGATGCGCTCCAAGGCTCCGCCGACCGCCATCATCTTCAACAATGACGCGATGGCGCTGGGCGGCTGCAAGGCGCTGGCAGAGATGGGTATCAGGCCGGGTCACGACATGGCAGTGACCGTCATCGTCGACACGCCGCTCTGCCGCTATTTCTCGCCAGCCCTGACCGCCTTCCGCCCGGCGCTGGAGCCGATGGGACAACGGCTCGCGGAAATGCTGCTGGCGTCGCTTCCCGCCTTCGCCGGCCCGGAGGGTCCGCGGATCATCCGCGAGGTCTGGCCGCTGGAACTGGTCGCGCGCGACAGCGATTAATCGCAGCAGCAGGACCTGGCGAATTTGTCAAACGCTGAGCCAGGGTGTGTTGAGATTCAGGTCAGGCCGAGCCGAAAATGATGGCTTTTGAGAACCGGAGCGGAGCGGACATTCGGGTCCGTGAGCACCGGAAGCGCAGAAAGCCGTCGTTTGCAGGCCGGCCTCACCTGAATATCGACATACCCTAGTCCACCTTCTTCTCGCCCCGCTCCCCGGCCTTGACGATGTCGCCCGTGGTGAACAGGATTTCCTTCAGTTCCGCGCGCCAGTCCTTCTTCTGGCGCAGCAGGAATTCGAGATCCATGCCGAAATGCTTGAACTCCTCGCCCTGCGCGTTCTTCATGATGGCGCGCGCCTGCGGGTCCTTCTCCACCGACATGCGCTGTTCGTACCAGCTGATCGCTTCCGCCTCCTCGATCAGCGAGGTGATCATGCGGGCAAAGGTCCGCACCTCCTGCGACAGTTCTTCAGGCGGTTCGTGATACTGGTCGAAACCCATGTCGTCCTCCCCTCAAACAGCACACCGGTGCGCAGTGCACCGGCCGCAGCCTTGAATGCGCGGGAGGCGCTATAGGTTCCGGATCACGCCACAACCAGGGCGATCAGCGGGAGCCAGCCTCAAGACACCGGCGCTGCTCCGCCCTCTGCCGTGCGCCGCGCGATGAACTCGTCCAGCACGCCTGATGTGGCGACGGCCGAGGTCGGCGGCGCGAAATCGGCAAGCACCCGCCTCCAGACGCCGGTGGCGCGCTCGCTCGCCGTCTTCGAGCCGCTTTGCGTCCAGTTGCCGAAATTCGACCAGTCGGCCACCAGCGGTTCATAGAAGGCGGTGCGATAGCGCGCCATGGTGTGGCCGGCCGAGAAGAAATGCCCGCCCGGCTGCACCTCGGCGATAGCTTCGAAACCAATCGTGTCGGTGTCGCCGGGCGTCGCAGCACAAAGTTCAGCCACCGTCTGCAGCGCCTCGATGTCGGTGATCAGTTTCTCGAAGGAGACACTGAGGCCGCCCTCCAGCCAGCCGGCAGCATGGATGCACATCGTCGCCCCGGCCAGCACCGAGCCCCACAGCGCGAACTGCGTCTCGTGCGCGGCCTGTGCGTCGGAGATGTTGGCCGCACTGCCGCCGCCGGACCGCCAAGGCAGCCCGGTGAAGCGCGCCAGTTGGCCGGCGCCCAGCGTCGCCTTGACGTGCTCGGGCGTGCCGAAGGCGGGCGCGCCGGATTTCATGTCGACATTGGAGGAGAACGAGCCGTAGACGACCGGCGCACCCGGCCTCACGATCTGCGCCAGCGTCAGCCCGGCCAGCGCTTCGGCATGCTGCAGCGTCAGCGCGCCGGCGACCGTTATCGGCGCCATGGCGCCCGCCAGGCAGAACGGCGTGATGACGGAGACCTGCCCCGCGCGAGCGAAATCGATGATGCCTTGCGCCATCGGAATGTCGAGCTGACGCGGCGAGTTGGTGTTGATGACGGTGTAGCAATGCGCGCTTGCCAGAAACTCCTCTTCCGACAAGCCGCGCGCCAGCCGCAGCATCTCGAACCCGTCCTCGACTTGCGGCGTTCCGCGCGCGAAGACGAACGGGAGCTTGTCCGACAGCGTCAACTGCGCGCGGTTGACGGCATAGTGCCGAAAGCGGTTGTCGACATCCTGCGGTTCGATGCAGGGCCCCAGCATATGCAGCACATCGAAATGCTGCACCAGCCGCATCAGATCCTCGAAATCCGCCAGTGTTCCCGGCCGCCGGCCGCGCTCGAGATCGGTGACGTTCGGCGCCCCGCACCCGGCCAGGAAGGTCATCGAGCCGAGCTCCAGCGTCAGATCGCGGGCGCGCGAACCGGCGTAAGCGTGGATCGACTTCGGCGCCGAGGCGAGTGCCGCCGTCACCATGTCACGGCCGATGCGCACCATGTCGGTGTCTGGATCGACCAGGGCGCCGGCATTGGCAAAATGCTCACGCGCTTGCGGCAGCAGCACCTTGATGCCGAGCTCTTCCAGCACCCGCAGCGCCGTGTCGTGGATCGAAGCCGCCTGGTCGTCCGAAAAGATCGGCTGCGGCAGGAACGGGTTCTTCAGCGAATGGTAATTGGGACGGCGGCTGCTTTCGCTACCGGCCTCGCCCGTGCGTCCACGCCGGCGCTCGCGCCTGCCGTCCCGTGCCGCGTCATCGACCATCGGAAATCCTCCTCATTGCCGCATTGCCTTGCCCAGGGGATCGTAGGGCGAGGCCGCGACGACACGCGCCGGCCGTTCCTCACCCACGACATGCACGGAGAGCGCGGTGCCCTCGCCCGCGAAATCGCGGTCGACCAGAGCCAGCGCCAGGCTCTTGCCGACCGTATAGCCATAGCCGCCCGAGGTGACGAAGCCGACGCGTCGGCCCTGATGCCAGACAGGCTCAAAACCGCTGGCATCGGCGTCGAGCGCATCGATTTCCAGCGTCACCAGGCATTGGCCGCTGCCGGCCTCCCGCTGTTTCAACGCTGCTTCGCGGCCGATGAAGTCGCTCTTGCCGAAAGCGATGAAGCGGTCGAGACCGGTCTGGCCCGGCGTATAGCCTTGCGTGAATTCACGCGACCAGATGCCAAAGCTCTTCTCCAGCCGCAGCGCATTGAGCGCATAGTAGCCGATTTCAGCAAGGCCCAGATCCTCGCCCGCAGCCAGCAGCGTGTCGCGCAACGTGGCGTGCATGGTCACGGGGCAACTGATTTCGAAGCCGAGTTCGCCCGCGATCGACAGCCGCGCCACACGTGCCTGCACCATACCGATGTCGAATGCGCCACAGGCCATGAACGGCAATGCTGCGCCGGAAACATCCTGATGCGTCGTGCGCTCCAGAATCTCCCGCGCATTCGGCCCCGTGAGCAGGAAGCCGCTCATCGTGTCGGAGAGGTCGGCGATGGTGACGCCCTCCGCCGCATGGCTCTCGAACCAGCGCATATGGAATTCCCGGAGATAGTAGGAGCCCATCAGCCAATAAGAGCCGCCGCCCCAGTTGAAGACGGTGAGGTCGCCCTTCAGCCGTCCGTCATGGCCGAGCATCGGCGCCAGGCCGGCCCGCCCCGCCTTCGGCAATCGGCAGGCGAGCAGCCGGTCGAGCCACGCCTCCGCACCCAGCCCCGACACCGCATAGCGCGCATAGGCCGAGATATCGACGAGGCCGGCGGCGCGCCGCACCTGCAGCGCCTCCTCGCCGACGATGTCGAAGGCGTTGGAGCGCCGCAGCGTCGTGCTCTCGGCAAATCCCATCGGCGCGAAATAGGCCGGGATTTCCAGCCCCCAGGAAGCCGTCCATTCGCATCCCGCCGCGCTCATGCCGTCATAGGCGCCGGGGCGTTTCAGCGGCCGGCCGGCGGGCAGCCGTTCATTGGGAAAGGTCATGACGAACCGGCGCGAATAGAACTGGCGCGTCGTCTGCCTGAGATATTCGCGGTTGGCGGCGAAGGCACCGTAGCGAGCGATATCCATGCCGAAGATGTCGGCCTGCGGTTCGCCGAAAATCATCCATTCGGCCAGCGACTTGCCGACGCCGCCGCCCTGGCTGAAACCGGCCATGACGCCGCAGGCGACCCAGTAGTTCTTCAGGCCGCGCACCGGCCCGACAATCGGATTGCCGTCCGGCGTGAAGGTGAAGGCGCCGTTGACCCATTTGCGGATACCGGCCGTCGCCAGGCAAGGGAAGCGCTCATGCGCCTTGGCGAGTTCCGGGCTGATGCGGTCGATGTCTTCCGGGATCAGCTCTATGCCGTAATCCCACGGCGCTCCGTCCATGTTCCAGTGCTTTGGGTTCTGCTCATAGACGCCAAGCAGCACACCCTTGCGCTCCTGCCGCAGGTATGAAAAGCCGTCGAGATCGACGGCGATGCCGATTTCCCTGTCAAGTGCTGCGATCTCCGGAATGTCATCGGTGATGAAATAGTGGTGCTCCATCGGCGTCACCGGCAGGTCGACGCCGGCCATGCGGCCGAGCTGCTTCGCCCACAGCCCGCCGGCATTGACGACATGCTCGGCGATGATGGTGCCCTGCTCGGTGATGACGTCCCAGCGCCCGTCGGCACGTGCTTTCAGCTCGACGACCCGGTTGCGCAAGATGATGTCGGCGCCGCGCTTCTTCGCAGCACCCGCATAGGCATGCGTGGTACCGTACGGGTCGAGATGGCCTTCGTTGGAATCATGCAGGCCGCCAAGAACACCGTTGACGTCGACGATCGGGCAGATCGCCTTGATCTCGTCGGGCGTGACCAGGCGCGCGGTCTCGATGCCGACCGACTGGAACACGGCCCAGGCTGATTTCAGCCACTCCCAGCGCGCGGGATCGCTGGCGATGTTGACGCCGCCCGTCATGTGCAGGCCGATATCCCAGCCGGATTCGGCCTCGATCTCCCGGTAGAGATTGATGGTGTAGTCCTGCAGCGCCGCCACGTTGGGATCGGCGTTGAGCGCATGGAAGCCTGCCGCCGCGTGCCAGGTCGAACCGGCCGTCAGTTCTGCGCGCTCGATCAGCGCCACATCGCTCCAGCCGAACCGCGTCAGGTGATAGAGCACCGAGGCTCCGACCACGCCACCTCCGATGACGACTGCGCGGTAGTGCGACTTCAAGGCTTCCCCTCCACGGTTGGTCCGAAGACTGGAGTATATATCCACTGGACATAAGTGTCCAGTGCCGGCGCGCGCGCATCGTTTTTCGTCGACCGCCGGCATGCACTGCGCGCTGTCACGCAAGCATCATGTTCGCGCCGTAGACCGCGTTTCGGGGAGGCTTGCGCAACATCATCGATGTCGTACCTCTTTCAGTTTTTCGTCCCCCGGCCGCTCCGGCACATCCGTCACAAAGAGGATTATCCATGAAGCACCTGTATCGACCCGCGTCGCTTGGCGTCGCGCTGGCCTTGTTCACCGCCTTGGCGCCGGCGCTCGCCGACAGCACCGCGACCGTCGGCGGCCTCGTCAACAAGGGGCTGGTCGGCGTCGGCCGCATCCCGGCCGCTCAGCGCGACAAGTTCGGCGAGACCTTCGGCTCGGGTTCCGGCATGGCGATCGACGCATCAGGCTGGACGCATGACACCGCCGGCTACAGGGGTTCGCTCTGGCTGTTGCCGGACCGTGGCTACAATGTCGTCGGCACCACCAACTACCGGCCGCGCCTCAACACGATCGCCATCGAATTTGCTCCGGTCGCACCGGGCGCGGCACCTGCTGCCGGCCAGGAGCAGACGGGCGTCAAGGCAACGCTCGCCGACACCATGCTTCTCACCGACGACAAGGGGGCTGATGCCACAGGCCTCGACCCACTCAACGGCGTGCGCGCGGCAAGCGGCGACATGCCGATCCTGCCGCAAGCCGACAATGGCAAGCTGGCGCTCGACAACGAGGCGATCGTGCGGCTGCCCGATGGTTCGATGTTCATCTCCGACGAATACGGCCCGAACATCTATCGGTTTTCCGCCGACGGGCATCTGCTGTCGGCAACCCAGCCACCGGCCGCCTTCGTGCCGATGCGCCACGGCACGCCGAACTTCGCCTCGGACAATCCGGGACCCGGTGCCGCCGAGCCCGATCCGAAGGACCCCGAGACCGGCCGCCAGAACAACCAGGGCCTGGAGGGAATGGCGATGACGCCGGACGGCAAGTTCCTGATCGCGGTGCTGCAATCGGCGCCCCGGCAGGATGGCGGCGATTCGCCCGCGACGCGCCAGAACACGCGTGCGCTGGTCTATGACGCGTCCGACCTCGCCCACCTCAAACTGGCGCATGAGTATGTCGTGCCGTTGCCGGTGTTCAAGGATGCCAAGGGCAAGACCAAGATCGCCGCGCAGAGCGAGATCGTGGCGCTCTCCGACAAGACCTTCCTGATGCTGGCGCGCGACAGCGGCAACGGCCAGGGGCTGAAGGGCGACACCTCGCTGGTGCGCCAGATCTTCGTCGTCGACGTCTCGGCCGCGACCGACATCGCCGGCGGCGCCTTCGATGCCGCCGACAAGCCGCTGGCGCCCAAGGGCGTGCTCGACCCGTCGGTGATGCCGGCCAAGCTGACGCCGTTCATCGACATCAACGACAAGGGCGAACTCGGCCGCTTCGGCCTGCACAATGGCGCGCCGAACGACAAGAACAACCTGTCGGAGAAGTGGGAGGCGATGTCGGTGGTCAGCGTTCTCGATCCGAAGCTGCCCGACGACTACTTCCTGTTCGTCGCCAACGACAACGACTTCCTCGCCCAGGACGGTTTTCAGGTCGGCGCACCCTACAAGGCGGAAGACGGCGCCGATGTCGACACCATGTTCCTGGTCTATCAGGTCACGCTGCCGGGTCTCGCCGGGAAGTAACGGCCACTGCACGGGCGGGCGCGCTTGGCGCGTCCGCTGGGCTCGCGGCAGGCATGAACGGGGCAGCGGCCTTTCAGCCGCGCGTTCGCAAGGGTGCATCTCGGTCCCGCCTGCGATATCATCGTGGACTGGATCCAAATCACCATCCGCCGAGTTGCCCGCCATGGACGAAAAAATGCCCGCGCGCCGGCGCACCGGCGACCTGACCAGCGGCCCGATCCCGCGCACGCTTCTGCTGTTCGCCCTGCCGGTGCTCGGCTCCAACGTGCTGCAGTCGCTCAACGGCTCGATCAACGCCGTCTGGGTCGGCCGTTTTCTCGGCGAATCGGCGCTGACCGCCACCTCTAATGCCAACCTCGTCCTGTTCCTGATCCTCGGCACTGTGTTCGGCATCGGCATGGCGGCCACCATCCTGGTGGCCCAGTCGGTCGGTGCCCGCGACCTGCCCGAGGCGCGCCGCATTGTCGGCACCAGCGCGACGTTCTTCTTCCTCGTCTCGGTTGTCTTCGCGGTCTGCGGCTGGATCTGGGTTGACGCCATTCTCAACACGCTCGGCACACCGGCCGACGCCTTGCCGCTGGCGCGCTCCTATCTGCGCATCATCTTCGTCGCCGTGCCGATGATGAACCTTCTGTCCTTCGTCATGACCGTGCTGCGCGGTGCCGGCGATTCACGCACCCCCTTCTTCTTCATGGCGCTGGCCGTCGTCCTCGACATCGTGCTCAACCCATTGCTCATCGCCGGCATCGGACCGTTTCCCGAACTCGGCATCGCGGGCTCCGCCACGTCCACGCTGATCGGCCAGACGGTTAGCGTGATCGCCATCCTGATCGTGCTCTATGTGCGCAAGCATCCGCTGCGGCTGGCCGGCGCCAACCTCGCTCTGCTGCGGCCCGATCCCACCTTGCTGCGCATCGTCGTCTTCAAGGGCGTGCCGATGGGCCTGCAGATGATCGTCATTTCGGCGGCGGCACTGACGGTGATGGGCATCGTCAATTCCTACGGCTCACAGGTCGCCGCCGCCTACGGCATCGCCGCCCAGCTGTGGACCTACATCCAGATGCCGGCGCTCGCCATCGGCGCCGCGGTGTCCTCGATGGCGGCACAGAATGTCGGCGCCGGGCGCTGGGACCGGATCGGCCGCATCGCCGCCTCAGGCGTCGGCTTCAACCTCGTCCTGACCGGCGCACTGGTTGCCGTGCTGTCGGTTTTCGACCGTTCGGTGCTGAGCCTGTTCCTGAGCCGCGACAGCGCGGCGATCGACATCGCCGTCCACATCAACAATGTCGCCTCGTGGTCGTTCATCCTGTTCGGCATAACCATCGTGCTGTTTGCCACCGTACGAGCCACGGGTGCCGTGATGCCGCCGCTGATCATCCTGGTCATTTCGGTGCTGGTCGTGCGCACCGGCTTTGCCTATTTCATGCGTGGCGTGATCGGCGAGGAAGCGTTGTGGTGGAGCTTCCCGGCGGGTTCGATCAGCTCGCTTGTACTGGCGGCGGCCTACTATCGTTTCGGCCGCTGGCGCACCACGCACATGATCGAGGACAGGCCGGCCGCCGGCGAGCCGCCGGACACCGGTCTTGGCGTGCCGCGCGGACGCGCGCATCTTTCGCCTGAAACACCGAACGGCTGAAGCCAACCCGGTTCCGCTGGACCGCTCCAGGCCCTCAACGCCGTTGTTGTTTCAGCCCAAAAGCCAGCGCCACCAACGCAAACACCACGATCATGCCGGCGAACGCCAGGCTGGCAGCGACGGGACTGGCATAGGTCGAAACGATGCCGATGCCGATGACGGGCAAGGCGTTGCCGACAAAGCAGCAGATGAAGAAGCTGGACACCACTTCGGCGCGACGATCCTTGGGCGCGATCTCGTTCACCACTTGCAGGCCGCCACGGTAACCAAGCGCCGCCGCAACGCCGCAACAGGCCGTCGCAGCAACCATCAGTGCCATCGAGGCCAATATCTGCGCCGCCACCACCAACAAGACGCTTGGGATCATCAATGCCAGCGCAGCCAGCATCGCCTTATTGCTCTTCATGTGCATCAGAACGACAATGCTGATCGCGGTGACGATCGCCAGCTCGAAGAACAGCGCGCCGGCGACGGCATGGTTGGTCTCATGCAGCTGCTGCGCCAGGATGCTCGGCGCCAACGCGGCGTAGAACCCGACCAGCGCCATCGCGCCGAAGCCGGTCACCGCCGGCGCGACGAAGCGCGCACGGATTTCCTCCGGGACGGAAAGTCGCGGCCGCCAGGAGATCCCCCCGAGGCCGCCCGGCTTCGACACCGTTTCGCGAGTGCGCCAGACCAGGATCGTCACCACCACAAGTGCTGCCAGATAGACGATGAAGATCAGCCGCAACGGCCATGGCTCGTATTCAGCCAGAAATCCCGAAATCAGTGCGCCGAGGCCGAGGCCGAGGAAATTGGTGCTGGTGGCAATCACACTGGCGCGCGACTTGTCCGCGCCGGGAAGAAGCTCGGCAATCCACGCGGTTCCGGTCCCCGCGCCGACGCCGATGCCAAGCCCGCTCAGGATGCGGGCGACGTCGAGCGAGACGACGTTTACGGCAAACAGGAAGACAAGCGCACTGACGATGGCGACGAGCATGGCCGCCAGGCTCGCGGGCCGGCGTCCGACAATATCGGAGACGCTGCCCAACATCAGAAGTGCCGCCAGATTGCCGACGACATACACGGCGTAGATCAGCGTCAGGGTGATTTGTGAAAAGCCGAATTGCTGCTTGTAGACGATGTAGAGCGGCGTCAGCACCGTGCTGCCGGCAAACAGCACCGCAATCATCGCGGCGACGGTGGGGATTGCGAGAGCATCGCCACCTGCCCCTTCGTGCGTATGCGCAAAATCGCGAATGGCCATGGCCAACCTCGTCACCAATTTCGGGGATCGAGGATCTAACGCGGTTTCATCCACGACGTTCCAACCGACAGGCAGGCTCCTGACAGCACGGTGGACATTGCTTGAGCGGGATGTCCGCCGGCTGAACAGGCTCGGATCGGGGCCAGCGGCTCCGATCCGTCATCTATCGTTCAACCGGTCGGCGTTACCTGCAAGCAAAGCCGGGCGCGATCTTGCACTTGCCGGGACGCGGCCTGTGCGGCGGCCGATGGTGCGGAGGACGGTGCGGCTTGTGCCAGTGTGGCGGCCGATGCGGCGGACGCACGATGATGATTGGCGGGCGAACGATCTGGGAGCGTTCAAGATAACCGGCGCTGGCCCAGCCGCTCACGCCGCCGCCATGGATTCTACACCAGCCCGGCTGGCAGCCGGTGACATTGACCCTGAAGCCGGCGGGCAGCGTTCCCACTTTGGCGTATCCCGCTCCCGGCCCGCTGCGGACGTTGAGGTTGGTCGAGGTGTGAGCGCTGTAGGCGAAGGCCGCGGCGGACGTCCCGAACACCGCGGCCAGGATGGTCGCGGCCACAAGCAGAAAACGAAATCTCATCAGTCCCCTCCATTCGAATCCCGGCCGTTCATCTGCTTCGGCCAAGACTGCCCTGCAAGAGGAGCGGCCAAGCCAAGAAAAGTCAACAGGTGGGCGGCCGTAACCGTCCTGGCCAGCGGGACTGATGCCGGATTTTCCTTGGACATGGTTGAGGAATTTCGCGGTTGCCATTTATTGGCTCCTCAACATCCGCTAGCGTTACTCTCTTTCGACAATTCATCGCGGGCAAAGGTGGGATCCATGGGCAAAGGCAGGGTCGAGGCATTCACCGATGGCGTCGTGGCTATCATCATCACCATCATGGTGCTTGAGTTGAAAGTGCCGCATGGCGAGGATTTCTCCGCCTTGGTGCCGTTGTGGCCGATCTTCTTCTGCTACGTGCTGTCCTTCATCAATGTCGGCATCTACTGGAACAATCTGCACAACATGTTCCACACCGTTCAGCGGGTCGACGGGCGCGTGCTGTGGGCGAACCTCAATCTGCTGTTCTGGCTGTCGCTGATGCCGGTGACCACAGCCTTCATGGGCGAGAACCACTTTGCGCCGGTGCCGGTAGCAGTCTATGGCACCGACCTCGCGCTATGCGCCATCGCCTACACCATACTCGCCGCCGCGCTGCATCGCCTGCACGGCAATGATACCGCCTTTGCCAAGGCGCTGGGTAATGACCGCAAGGGGAAGCTCTCGCTGGCTGTCTATATCGTGGCCGTCGTGCTGACCTTCGTCAGCCAGTGGATCGGCGTCGCGCTCTATGTGCTGGTCGCGATGATATGGCTCGTACCGGATAGGCGCTTTGCGCGGGTGATCGAAAAGTAGTTGTCTTCACACATTTTCAAGGTAGAGCGCTGCACGGCTTTCCCAAATTGCCCTACTTGCGCATCGCTTTCAGTTTTTCCGCCACCGATGCGGCGAGGTCGGCATAGAGCTCCTCCAGCCGTTCCGCGGCCTTGATGATCGAGAAATCATGGCCGAATTTTTCCAGCGCCATGCGCAGTTTCTCGACGAACTCGGCTTGTTTCTCCAGCGCGGAAAAGAGTGTCTTCACCTGCGCTTCGCTGATGTCGGGATTGGCCAGCATCTGCGGCACCTCGCGGCCCATCTGGTCGCCAATGGCGGTCTGCTCCTTCAGAATTGCAACCCAGTCCGTCAATCAGGAACCTCCGTTTGTCCCCAGGCCTAAATCTCTTTTGCGGGGACAAAGGGCAACATGCGCAGCCTCGGCCGGACTGGTCAACCCGACAAGACGAGCAGAGGCTTGCACCGGCCCGTTCCGGCGCTAAGTTCGGCGCATCGAACAAGGAATCCATCGCCCATGATCACCGACGCCGAGATCCAGACCGCCCTGCCCGCGCTTGCTCCAGGCAATGCCGCCGTGATCACCGGCGCTGCCAGCGGCATCGGTCTGGCGGCCGCCAAGCGGCTTGCATTGCTAGGCATGAAGATCGTGCTGGCCGACATTGGCGGCGCGCGGCTTGACGACGCCTCGCGCGCCGTTTCCGCGATTGCCGGCGACGATGCCGTGCTTGCCGTCGCCGCCGACGTTTCGAAGGCGGATGAGGTGGACCGCCTCGCCGAGAGAGCGTTCGGCGCCTTCGGCGGCGTGTCGCTGCTGATGAACAATGCCGGCGTCGGCGACAACCCCGGAAAGCCGTGGGAAAACCGCGATGCCTGGAAACGGCTGCTGGACATCAATTTCTGGGGCGTTGTGCATGGCGTGGAGGCCTTCGCGCCGCGCATGCTGGCCTCGGCCAGGCCGGGTCTGATCGTCAACACCGGCTCCAAGCAAGGCATCACCACGCCGCCCGGCAATCTTGCCTACAATGTCTCCAAGGCAGGAGTGAAAACCTTCACGGAAGGCCTGGCGCACGCGTTGCGCAACGAACCCGGCGCCCATGTCGCTGCCCATCTGCTGATCCCCGGCTTCACCTTTACCGGTCTGACCGAGGGTGCGACGGAAAAACCGGCCGGCGCCTGGACCGGCGAACAGGTTGTGGATTTCATGCTGGAATCCCTGACCAGGGGAGATTTCTACATCCTGTGCCCGGACAATGAGGCGGCCCGGCCGCTGGATGAAAAGCGCATGGCCTGGGCGATCGGCGACATCATCGAGAACCGCCCCGCTTTGTCGCGCTGGCATCCGGACCACAAAGGCAGTTTCGCAGCCTTCATGAAAGGCTGATCTTCAGGCCGCTTGCTTTTTCGACCCGCGCTTCTGTGCCACGGCCTTCTTCGCCGCGATGTCGGCGATCTGTTCGTCATGCCGCTTTGCCGCACGCTCGCATTTGGCGCGGATTTCCTCGACTTCGGATTCGGTCAGATGCTCGATGCCGATGAAGTGGTTGTGGCCCTTGCCGACCCGGATCAGTTCGTCGAGCTTGGCCTGGATCGCCGCGCCGTCGCGGTTCTGAGTGTTCTGGATCAGGAAGACCATCAGGAAGGTGATGATGGTCGTGCCCGTGTTGATGACAAGTTGCCAAGTGTCCGAAAAGCCGAAGAACGGACCGCTCACCCCCCAGGCGATGATGATGAGGCAACAGACGGCGAATGTCGGCGGCAGGCCGGCTATGCGGGCGACCCAGTTGGCAACCTTGGTGAAATGCTTTTCCATCTATCGAAATCCTCGACGCTGCGGCGCGATGAGAAACAATCAGCGACCGCTTCAGGTTCCCGATGCGAACAAATACCTCAGGTACAATTGCCTGCACGCATAGGGAGAATAGTCTGGAAAACACACCTTATGGGTTCAATGCCACAGTACTCCCGCAGGCAAGAGTGCCTGTTCCTTCCGCTTCACAGCGGTTTACCTCCAGCCCCTTCCGCTGCGCCACCCCCGCATGGCGGAAGGGGTTTCAGTCCGGAGAGCGCGGAGCATGGTTTCCCGAAAGCGCCGACCGGCAGAAGGACAGACGGTCGCTCCACTTTCCCGCAGATTGCTTGGCAGCGCCGGCCTAGGCCTGCTGATGGCCTGCGCGGCCGTGACCGCCAGGGCAGAACCATCAACAGCACCGGCTGCCGAAATAGCGACCGATCCGACAATCACCGGCAGTCTCGAAAGGCATTGGACCAACAACGCGCTGGACAGCGACCATGCGGTCAAGGACTGGTACACACTGTTGCGCGGTTCGCTGCAGCAGCAATGGGGCGACAACGACGCCAACGCGAAATTCAGCGCGGACTTCCAGGTAACGCATTACGACAAGACGTCGATCGAGGACGACCGCGGATTGTCGCTGTCGGCCGAGGCCTTCCGCCGGCTCGGCCCGGGCCTCGAACTGAGGGGATCGCTGAGCTATCGCGTCTCCAGCACCGGCGACAATCTGGATATCGGCCCGCTGACGCTGGGTACGCGCGAGTTCAAGCAGGTCTTCGGCGCCCAGACACAACTCGGCATCGACCTCGGCAACGCCACATCGCTGATCCTCGAGGCCGCCGACAGCTACGAAAAGCTCGGCGCGACGCATTTCCAGGAAGATCTCATCTTGCCGGCGAAGCTGCATGCCGACCGCAATCTCTTCCAGTTGGCGGCTCGGGTCACCCGGACAGTTGGCCAGCTTGCCTTCGGCGCGTCCGCGTCTGCGCTCTTCGCCAGCGTCGAGGAAATCGGTTACCCGCCGCTGTTCCTGTCGTTCAACGCCTATACGCTGCGCGCCGAGGCGGCCTACAAGGCCACCGACGGTTCGACGCTCGGCGTGGCGCTGGGTGCGCAGTTCCTGCGTGGCGCCGATAACATCTACCAGCGCTGGCGTCCGACCTGGCAAGTCACCTTCGGCAAGCCTCTGCCGCACGGCTTCGAGCTGCGCGGCACCTATTTCGGCCGCTACGAAACGTCCGAAACCGACGACCCCCTGGCTTCGTGGCTGCAGCGCGCGGAACTGGAACTGGGCATGAAGGTGCGCGAAAACCTCGGCATCGCTTCCGGCATCTTCTATGAGCTCAAGGACAATTTGCTCTACGAGAACCAGGAGCGCCGCAAGGGCGTCTATGCCGAAGCGACGTACAACGCGACCAAATCGATGGCCATTGTCGTTCGCGTCGACGTTTCCGAGACCTTCAAGACCGTGATCGACGAGCGCGAACACACGGTCGATGCATTTGTGGGCCTGCGGGCGAAGATCTAGCTCATTCCCGCGCTTGACTGGGTAGGCCCACAAGCGGAGGCAGGAGGGTGTTGAAGACCCTCCTGCCCACGACACGTGACATAAGGATGCCCGTGACTTTCCTGCTCAGTGACGGCCGCCCAGCTTGTAGCTGTTGCCGCCAAGGACATTGACGCCGATACCGCTGAGAACGCCGGTAAGGACGTTGGTCTTGTTGCCGTTCAGAATGCCCTGGACGACATTGCCGCTCAGGATGTTGTTGCCACTCAGGATGCCATTGAGCGCGGTCACCTGGCCGACACCGATGGACGGCGACACATTGATCAGGCTACCCGAGCTACCTCCCCAGCCGCCGGCATAGGCGCCGACAGTCGAGAACGAAACCATAGCAGCGGTGAGTACAAAAGCGAACTTCTTCATGACTTCTCTCCATTGTTGCTAGTAGTGTTTTCTTCGACTTCTTACGACTTACCCCCGAAACGAGTAGTGCATTTTGCCGAAAGTCTTGCAACCTTGGAGTGTTTAATTTCACGGATACAATCCGTTTTCCATTTCTTAACTTTAATATTTTACGTTAAGAAAATTGGTTACCGTCGACGTCTTGAGCTGGTCAGACGGCGTCGTTTTCCCAACGATCGAGGAATGCTTCGATCGGCATTGCCTGCATGTCGGGAACCGCTCTGGCGAGCTTTTCGACCGGCCAGTTCCACCAGGCGAGAGCTTCGATCCGCGCCGCGATATCCGGAGCGAAGCGTGGCCGGAGAGCCTTCGCCGGCACGCCGGCGACGATCGCGTAGGGCGGCACATCACGCGTCACCACTGCGTTGGCGCCGACCACCGCGCCATTGCCGATGGTGACCCCGGGCATGATCACCGCGCCGTGGCCGATCCAGACATCATGGCCGATGGTCACGGCTTTCGCCTGCCGCCGTTCGCGGAAGGCGGCATCGACGCCCAGCCAGCGAAAATACTCGTTCGGCCGGTAGCTGAGCTTGTGCTGGGTCAGCCGCTCTATGGGATGCTCCAGCGCATTGATGCGGCTGTTGGCGGCGATCGAGCAGAATTTGCCGATCGTCGTGTAGATCGCTTCCGAATGGCGTTCGAAATAGGAGAAGTCGCCGACGGTGACCTCGCGAAGCACCACCCGCTCGCCGATCGAGGCATAACGCCCAAGCTTGCACGCCTTCAACTCCGCGGTCGGATGGATGCGTGGCTCGGGGTCTTTCGGGACGAGATCTTCGGAACGGTCCATGCCGGCGGCTTTACGCCTAGGCGATTGGTCCCGCAAGCGGGGCCAATCGTCCGTCAGATCGTTTCCCGGCAAGGATTCGCCCAGGCGATTGGTCCCGCAAGCGGGGCCAATCGTGCGCCCGGGAAGGAACTGAATCGCCTATTGCGGCTTGCCTTTGCTCCACACCACGTTCTGGCCGTAGAGCGGCACAGTGGTGACCGACATTTTGGCCGAGCCGTTCTGCACCTGGCGCGAATGCGAGAGATAGATCAGCGTCTCGTTGGCCTTGTCGTAGATGCGGTTCACCACCTGCTTCTTCCAGATCAGGCTGATGCCTTGCTTGAACACTTCCTCGCCGCCCTCGCTCATGTCGATGTCGCCGATGGTGATCGGGCCGGTCTGGCGGCAGGAGATCGAGGAATCGGACGGATCCTCGAACCAGTTGCCCTTGTGCAGGCGATCGATGATGCCGCGATCGAAATAGGAGACGTGACATGTCACGCCCTCCACTTTGGGGTCCTTGATCGCCTCGACGATGATGTCGTTGCCGAGCCAGTCGACGCCGACCTTGCCGACTTCATCGGCCACGGCGGCCCCGGCACCTAGGACAACGCACGCGGCCAAGGCACCGCCGATCAGTCTTCGCCCAATCAGTCCGTGCCCAATCAGTCGTTGCAAGGGACCCTCCTGCGGTTCGAGTTGCCGGTCACAGGTGGGGCGAGCGGCCCGGCTTTGCAAGCAGATAGGTCGACACCGCAGCGGTTGCGGCAACGCGGCACTTTGCCTGTGCGGGGCCGAACCGCTAAGACTGTCACACAGGCGCGGCATTGAGCCGGCGCGACGATTTCTGCAGACGGACTTTTCTGATGATGCGTTCTATCCTGGTCGGTATTCTCGTCCTGATGGCGGCCGGCATCGGCTGGCTGACCTTCGACTGGTATCGCGGCCACTATGGCGGCGAGCCATTCGGGGCCGCCTTTACTCTGGTCGACCAGAAAGGCGCGCCGATCACCGAAGCCGCCTTCCGGGGCCAGCCCAGCGTCGTCTTCTTCGGCTTCACCCATTGCCCCGAGGTCTGCCCGACCACGCTGTTCGAACTGGCCGGCTGGCTGAAGACGCTCGGCGACGACGGCAAGAACCTGCACGCCTATTTCGTATCGGTCGATCCGGAGCGCGACACGCCTGAGGTGATGAACGCCTATGTCAGCAATTTCTCCGACCGTATCGTCGGCATCACGGGCGCTCCGGACAAGGTCCATGCCATGGCCAAGTCGTTCGGCATCTATTGGAAGAAGGTCGACACCGGCGACGGCGACTACACGATGGATCATACCGCCTCGGTGCTGCTGCTCAACGCCAAGGGCGATTTTGCCGGCACAATCGCCTACGGCGAAAGCGCCGATACGGCCATCGCCAAGCTGAAGCGGCTGGCGGCGAAAGGCTGATTACCATTTCATGACCCAGACGCGCCTTTACTTCACCACCGGAAAGATCGAGTCCGTCAGCATTTTCGCGGCGCTTGAGGCGGCCTTCGAGGAAGAGGGGCTGCCGATCGCCGTGCTGGAGGTCGACGAGGACAAGGACATCCACGAAGTGTCGCTCTATGCCGATGGCGACGTCGATGCGGTCGAGACCCGCTTGAAGGACATCCTTGCCGGCCTTTCCCTGTCGAAGCCGATCGAGCGCGAGCCCCTGCCCGACATCGACTGGGTGGCGCATTCGCTGGAAGAGTTGAAGCCGGTGCGTGCCGGACGTTTCTTCGTCCACGGCGCACATGACCGCAGGAAACGCCACAGCGGCGAACTCGCCATCGAAATCGAAGCCGGCCTCGCCTTCGGCACCGGCCATCACGGCACCACCGCCGGCTGCCTGGAAATGCTGGAAAGAGTGGTCCGGCGCGAACACCCGCGCAATGCGCTCGACCTCGGCACCGGCAGCGCGGTACTGGCGATCGCCGTCGCCAAGCTGGCGCACATTCCGGTGCTGGCCACCGACATTGATCCGGTGGCGGTGCGGGTGGCTGCCGCCAATGCGCGGCTCAACCACGTCAAGGCACTGGTGGAAACAGCAACCGCGCCCGGCTTTCACCATCCGATCTTCGGCAAGCGCGCACCCTTCGATCTGATCGTCGCCAACATATTGGCGCGGCCGCTGATGCGGCTGGCGCCGCAAATGGCCCATCATATCGCACTTGGCGGTTCGATCGTGCTGTCGGGCATCCTCGAGCGCCAGCGGGACGCGGTCATCTCGGCCTATGTCGGCCAGAATTTCCGCCATGTCAGAACCTTGCACCGCGAGGGCTGGGTGACGATCCACCTGAAGCATTAGACCGGCACCGACCGAGCCTGGACCAAATTCCCCCAGTTGTCAGTCCGGCGATGCTGTAGCAGGTTGCGCGCAGCCGGAAATCGATTCCGATTTCCGCGACCGTACGCTACGGTTGCGCGGACATGCAGGAGGCCCACCATGTTCCAGACCTTCGATTCCGCGGGCGACCCGGCCGTCGGCAAACCGCGCGTGGCGCTGCTGCGCCAATGGCTTGAAGCCAACGGGCTGGACGGCTTCATCGTCCCGCGTGCCGACGAGCATCAGGGCGAATATGTCGCCGATCGTTCGGCGCGGCTGAAATGGCTGACCGGCTTCAGCGGCTCGGCCGGCGTCGCCATCGTCCTGCGCGACCGCGCCTTCGTCTTTGTTGACGGGCGCTACACGCTGCAGGTGCGCAGCGAGGTCGATCTCGACGTCTTTTCGATCGAAAGCCTGGTCGACAATCCGCCGGCTGTCTGGCTGAAAGACAATCTTGGCAAGGGCGCACGGCTCGGCTTCGATCCATGGCTGCACACGATCAGCGAGGTCAAGGCGCTGCAGGCCTCAGTCGACAAGAACGGCGCCGTACTGGTGCCGCTCGACAAAAACCCGATCGACATCATCTGGAAGGATCAGCCCGACGCGCCGGTGGCTCCCGTCGAGCTCCACCCGATCGGCTTTGCCGGCGAGCTCGCCAAGGACAAGCTGGCGCGGCTAGCGGCGGCGATCGCCAAGGACGGCGCCACCCATGCGGTGCTGACCGACCCCTCCTCCATCGCCTGGGCCTTCAACATCCGTGGCGGCGACGTGCCGCACACGCCGCTGGCGCTCGGCTTCGCCATCCTCGCCGCCGATGGGTCGCACCAGCTTTTCATGGATAAGCGCAAATTCTCGCGCCAGGTCGCCGCCTACCTCACCCAGCTCGCCGAGCCGCATGAGCCCGGCGAATTCGAAGCCGCGATCACAGCGCTTGCCAAGAGTGGCGCGAAAATCGCGCTCGACCCGGTGCTGGCGGCTGACCGGCTGCGCATGCTGGTCGAGGACAATGGCGGCGCCGTCATTGCAGCAGCAGATCCTGCCCGAATCCCGCGCGCCACCAAGAACCAGGCCGAGATCAACGGCTCGCGCGCCGCGCATCGGCGTGACGGTGCGGCCGTGGCGAAATTGCTGTGCTGGCTGGAGCGGCAAAAACCCGGCTCGCTCGACGAGATCGCTGTCGTCACCAGGCTGGAGGAACAGCGCCGGCGGACCGGCGAGGAAACCCAGATGCCGCTGCGCGACGTCTCCTTCGACACCATTTCGGGCGCCGGCCCGAACGGCGCCATCATGCATTACCGCGTGTCGCGCGCCACCAGCCGCAAGCTGCAGGCCGGCGAGCTGTTCCTGCTCGATTCCGGCGCGCAGTATCAGGACGGCACCACCGACATCACCCGCACCGTGCCGATCGGCCAGCCGACGCAGGAGATGCGCGAACGCTTCACCCTGGTGCTGAAAGGCATGATCGGCATTTCCACCTTGCGCTTTCCCGCCGGCACGCGCGGCTCCGAGATCGATGCCGTCGCGCGCATGGCGCTGTGGAAGCACGGCTGCGACTTCGCCCACGGCACCGGCCATGGCGTCGGCTCGTATCTGGCCGTGCATGAAGGCCCGCAGCGTATCGCCCGCACCGGCACCGAAAAGCTGCTCGAAGGCATGATGCTGTCCAACGAGCCCGGCTACTACAAGGAAGGCTCCTACGGCATCCGCATCGAGAACCTGATCCTGGTGACGCCGGCGCAAGAGATCGAGGGCGGCGACATCGCCATGCACGGCTTCGAGACGCTGACGCTGGCGCCGATCGATACCAGGCTGGTGCAGTCGGACCTTCTGACGCGTGACGAGCTGCATTGGCTGGACTCGTACCACGCGCGCGTGCTGGCCGAGATCGGCCCGATGCTCGACGGCGAAACGCTGGCCTGGCTGGAGAAGGCCACCGCGCCGCTGCCGCACGACGCGAAGATTTGATTTTTCTGAGGCGCCGAGGGCGTGTCGAGATTCAGGTCAGGACGAGCGAAAACGATGGGTTCCGTGAACCGGAGCGAAGCGTACTTTTGGGTACGTGAGCTCAGTTCTACCGCGACGCGGTAGAACGGGGAAGCGCAGGAAGCCGCCGTTTGCAGGCCGTCATCACCTGAATATCGATACGCCCTACCCGACGAACTGCCGCGCCACGATCAATACCGCCGCGCCCGCCAAAAACATCGCCATCAACCCACCGCGCAGCGAAACCACGGCGGTGACCACCAGTGCGGCCCATTCCGCCGGGCCGGCGTTCAACAGCTCGGGCGCTACCAGCGTCGTCAGCACCGCCGCCGGCACGGCATTGAGGCCGGCCTCGACGCGGGGATGGATGGTATCGAAGCGCGATATCACCAGGTGCCCGCCGATGCGCGTCAGATAGGTCGCGATTGCGCCGGCGATAATGATCCAGAAGGTCGTGCTCATGGCCGTGCCTTTACGCCGCTATGGTGGGGAGGCAGGATGACCGCCAGCAGCACACCGGCAACAGCGCCAATCGAGACATGCCAGGGCGAGCCCACGGTCTTGTAGGCGATGATGGAGGCGGCAGCGCTGGCAATGACCACCGGCAGCCACAGAGGCCGCTTGCGGAAGCCCAGCACGAGACCGAGGAAATAGATCGGCAGCAGGAAATCGATGCCCAGCGCGTGCGTGTCGGGGATCAGCTTGCCGAACAGCGCGCCAAGCGCGCTTTCGAGGATCCAGAACAGATAGACAGGCAAGCCAAGTCCCAGATACCAGGCAAAGCCGACCGTCCGGCCCGATTGCGCCCGCGCTTCGGCCACCGCGAATTGCGGATCGGTCAGGATGAAATAACCAAGCGCCTGCTGGATGAGGGGCCAGTGCGCGATGCGCCGGCCGATGCCGGCGGAATAGAGCACGTGGCGGAAATTGACGGCGAAGATCGACAGGACGATCAGCCACGGCGCCACATGCTGGCCGAACAGCTGGATGCCGACCATCTGGCTGGCGCCGCCATAGACCAGCGCACTCATCAGAAAGGCTTCCAGGACCGAGAAGCCATTGTCCACGGCGAGCGCGCCGAACAGCACCGCAAAGGGCGCCGAGGCCACCACCACAGGCATCGACAGCCGCACGCCTTGCCAGAAATCGCTTCTGTCGCCGCTCTCGGAAATTACGTCCGTCGCCATCAACCACTCCTGATGCATGTCGCCCAAAAGGGGGATAACGACATGCACAACAACAAGGGAAGCGCGGTATGTAGGTGGCGCGGCTTGCCGTGTCACACGAATTCGCTTGAGCCAAACGATCAGCGGAAATGATCGCGGGATCGGCTGAGTTAGACGCTTATTCCTTCGGGATCTTGCCCTCGATCGCCCTGCCCCAGTCGAGCAGCGGCTTGGCGCGCAAGGTGAAATCGACGAGTTCGTCGACCAGATCAGCCGTGTGGATTCCCGCCGGATCGATGACATGCTGGACGACAAAATGCCGGTTGCGGATGGCGGCGGCCAGGTCGGCATCGCTGATATGCTCGAAGCCGCGTGGGGTGCGCTTCATACGGCCTTCGGTCTCGAGTTCGAGGCTATTTTTCTTCAACGCCGCAACCATCTTTTGGAATTCGCCCGGCTTTGCCGCGATGGCCTTGCGCATCGCCAGCAGCAGCGCCGGCTCCGGCTGCCACCACGCAATGTCGGCGAAGCAGCGCTCAAGCCCGACATGCACGTAGAACACGCCCTGCTCCATCTTGGTGCCGTCGGGCGACAGGATGGCCGACAAATGCCTGTTGTAGGGCCGCTTGTCCTTGGCGAAGCGCACGTCGCGATTGATCCGGAACAGCGACTTCTTGCGGTCGCCGCGCAGGCCGAGCCCTGCCTTTGCGAAGCGCTCGGTCAGCGTGTCGACCAGATCGCCGAAGGGATCGCGCAATTCCTTTTCGAACAGGTCGCGATTCTCCAGGAACCATTCCCGGTTCTGGTGGAAATCCAGAGCCTTCAGGAACGGAATGGCCTTTGGGCCGAACCCCTTGAATGCGCCTTCCATCACGCCTTGCCGATCCGCGCCAGCCAGGCATCCTCGTCGATCACCTCGATGCCGAGCTCACTGGCAAGCTTGAGTTTGGAGCCGGCGCCCGGCCCGGCGACCACCAGATCCGTCTTCGCCGAAACCGAGCCCGCGACCTTGGCGCCGAGGCGCTCCGCCATGGCCTTGGCTTCGGAGCGCGTCATCTTCTCCAGCGAGCCGGTGAACACGACCGTCTTGCCGGCGACCTCACTGTCGGCCGAGACGGTGACGACATACGGCTTCGGCTTGACCTGCTCGAGCAGCTTCTCAAGCACGTCGTCGTTGCGCTCATTGCCGAAGAAGCCGCGCAGCGCATCGATCACCGTATCGCCGATGCCGTTGACCGATGGGAAGACAGTATGTGGATCCTCCGCGGCCGCTGTCTCCTTGCCGACGCGGATCAGCTCCTCGATGGTCGAGAAGGTGCGGGCAAGCACGGCCGCCGTCGTTTCGCCGATATGGCGGATGCCGAGCGCGAAGATGAAACGGTCGAGTTCCGGCTCGCGGCGCGAGTCGATGGCCGCGAACAGCTTGTCGAGGCTTTCATAGTTGCGATCCTCGACGCTGCGCACATTCTTGCGTGTCTTGCCCGATGCGGCCTCGCGCTGCCTGGCCTGCTCCTCGCGGCGCTCGGCCAGCGCCCTGGTGACGGCCGGACGGCGATCCTTGAGCGTGAAGATATCGGCGGCGGTCTTGATCAATCCCGCATTGAAGAACGTATCTATGTTCTCGGCCCCCAGCCCCTCGATGTCCAGGGCACCGCGCGACACGAAGTGGCGCAATCCTTCCACCGCCTGCGCCGGGCAGATCAGCTCGCCGGTGCAGCGGCGGCGGGAATCTTCCTTGCCGGTCTTCTCGTTGATCTCGCGCGTCGCCGGCGAGCCGCAGATCGGACAGGTATGCGGGAATTCGTATGGCACGGCATCGGCCGGCCGCTTGTCGATGACGACACTGACGATCTGCGGAATGACATCGCCTGCCCGCTGGATCACCACCGTATCGCCGATGCGCACGTCGATGCCGTCGCGGATCGGCTGGCCGGTGCTGTCCAGGCCCTTGATGTAGTCCTCATTGTGCAGCGTGACATTCTCGACCACGACGCCACCGACAGTGACCGGCGCCAGCCGCGCGACCGGCGCCAGCGTGCCGGTACGGCCAACCTGGATGTCGATCTTCTGCACAGTCGTCATCGCCTGTTCGGCCGGAAATTTGTGCGCGACGGCCCAGCGCGGCTCACCGGTGACGAACCCCCATCGGCGCTGCAATTCCAGCTGGTCGACCTTGTAGACGACGCCGTCGATATCATAGCCAAGTGCCGAACGTTGCTCCTCGATCCGATGATAATGCGCGATCAACTCGTCGGCCGATTTCGCCCGCACCATCAGCGGACTGATCTTGAACCCCCACTCGGCGAATTTCTGCACCGAATCATATTGGGTCGGAGCCGGATCCGCTGTCGTATAGCCCCAGGCATAGGCAAAGAATTTGAGGTTGCGGCTGGCGGTAACGGACGGATCCTTCTGGCGCAGCGAACCGGCCGCCGTGTTGCGCGGATTGACGTAGTCCTGGCCGCCGACCGCCGCCGACCGCTGCTTCAACGCCTCGAATTCCGCATAGGTCATGTAGACCTCGCCACGGATCTCAATGGTTTCGGGCCAGTCCGAACCTTTCAGCCTCGCTGGAATATCGGCAATCGTCTTCAAATTGGCGGTGATGTCTTCGCCGACGGCGCCGTTGCCACGCGTTGCGCCCTGCATGAACACACCGTTTTCGTAACGCAGCGAAGCCGAAAGCCCGTCGATCTTCGGCTCGGCCGTGAAGGCGATGTCGAGCTCCTTGTCGCGATCGAAGAACCGCCGGCCGCGTTCGATGAAATCGGCGACGTCATCGTCGGTATAAGCCTTGGCAAGGCTGAGCATCGGCACCGCATGGCGCACCTTGGTAAAGCCTTCCGCGGGTGCCGCACCGACCCTGAGCGATGGCGAATCCTCGCGCACCAGCGCTGGAAAGCGCTCCTCGATGGCAAGGTTGCGCCGTGCCAGCGCATCGTATTCCGCGTCGGTGATAATAGGCGCGTCTTCGGTATGGTAGCGCCGGTCGTGCTCGGCGATCACTTCCGCCAGACGCTTCAGCTCGGCTTCGGCCTCGCTTTCGGTCAGGGCATCGACTGGTTTTTCGGACATGGTTTTGCACCTGGCTGCTGTTGGCCCGGGACAATAGATCAGGATTCGGATGGAAGGGAGCTGAATTCTGACAAAACCACGCCGAAACAGCGGGATGGAGCCATATGCTGACTCTGTTGCAAAGCCCGGATTTTCACTGGTCGGCGAACCGTAGGTGGTGGGTCAGTCTGAAATCCCATCGGTCACTGAGCACTCAATCGCGTCGGACCGTGCATCGACGAACAGTCGGGTTCCATCTGTGAATTCAATCAGTACTTCTGCCGCACGAAACCGCCAAACGTGGATCACCATTTTTCCTGAGAGAAGTTTTGTCAATTCGACAGTTTCCTCTTCCAAATCCATCGGATTCTCCTAAGCCGCTGAGTGTTTCTTATACGGCCCGCGAACCGTTGGCTTCTCGGCTTCCTTTGCTTCGATCCACTGCCGAACCATGCGCCATCAGGACGCCGCGATGTTCTCGCGCAGCAGTCGCTCGGCGGCGGCGCGGGCCTCGTCGGTGATCGTGGCGCCGGCCAGCATGCGCGCGATCTCCTCTTGCCGCGCCGGCCGGTCCATCTCGGCAATGCCGGTCGCGACACGGTCGGTGGTGCCGGATTTGGAGATCAGGAAATGCGTCGCCGCGCGCGCCGCCACCTGTGGCGCGTGCGTCACCGACAGCACCTGCACGCGCTTCGACAGCCGCGCCAGCCTTTGGCCGATGGCGTCGGCGACAGCGCCGCCCACGCCGGTGTCGATTTCATCGAAAACCAGCGTCGGCGCCGAGCCACGGTCGGCCAGCGCCACCTTCAGCGCCAGAAGGAAGCGCGAAAGCTCGCCGCCGGAGGCCACCTTCATCATCGGCCCGGGCCGCGTGCCTGGATTGGTGCGCACCCAGAATTCGATCTGGTCAATGCCCTCTTCCATGCGGCTCTCGGCATCGCTCTTCATTTCCACGATGAAGGCCGCGCGTTCGAGCTTCAGGGCCGGCAGTTCCGCCATGACCGCCTTGGTCAGGCCGACCGCCGCCGCATGACGAAGCGAGGACAGCTGTGCGGCTGCGATGTCATACGTCTCGCGTGCCGCGGCGGCCTGCTTTTCCAGCCCGTGCAGGCGTTCCTCGCCGGCGTCGAGGTCGGCGAGATCGGCCGACATCGTGTCGCGCAGTTGCGCCAAATCGTCGACGGCGACGCTGTGCTTGCGTGAGGCCGCGCGCAACGAGAACAGCCGCTCCTCCGCTTTCTCCAGCCGCTGCGGATCATATTCGGTGGCGCGCAGTGCGGCCTCGACGCCCGATTGGGCCGCGTCGAGCGACAGCATCGCCTCGTCGAGCGACTTGACCACGTCGTCGAGCAGGCCTGGCGCCTCCGTCACCTTGCGTTGCAGCCGCCTCAGCAGGCTGGCCAGTTGCGGCAAGGGCGACGACGGGCCGGACAGCACATCCTGCGCGTCATGGATTTCGGACGCGATCTTCTCGGCCCGCATCATCGACGCGCGCAGTTCGGCAAGATCGGTCTCCTCACCCGGCTGCGGATCGAGCTTTGTCAATTCCGCCACCGCCGCACGCAGATAGTCGGCCTCGCGCGCCGCCGCCGCCACCTTGGCACGGTGGCGCGACAACTCCTGCTCGCAGGCGCGCCAATGCCGCCATGCCTCGCCAGTCGAGCGAACGGCGCCGAGATGGCCGCCGAAAGCATCGAGCACCTCGCGGTGAGCGCCGGGATCGACCAGAGCACGTTCATCGTGCTGGCCGTGGATCTCGACCAACGCGCGCCCGACATCGCGCATCAAGGTGACGCTCGAAGGCTGATCGTTGACGAAGACACGGGTACGGCCGTCCGCGGTCTGAAGGCGGCGCAGGATGATGTCGCCGTCATCCTCGATGGCATTGTCGGCTAGCAGCGCACGGGCCGGATGATTGCGCGGCACGTCGAAGACGGCGATAACCTGGCCTTGCGCCGCGCCATGGCGCACCAGCGACGCGTCACCGCGCGCACCAAGCGCCAGCGACAGGGCATCGAGCAGGATGGACTTGCCGGCACCGGTTTCGCCGGTCAGCACCGAAAGACCCGGCTGGAAGTCGATATCCAGCTTCTCGATCAGGACGATATCGCGGATCGACAGTCTGGAGAGCATCAGAACCCGAATCTAGGACGGCACGCGACCATTTGCAGTCGCAGCGGCGCACTATCTTTTTGTTTGAGCACCGGATCAATCCGAAAAAAGCGCTGCGTACGCTTCGATCCGATGCTCCAAGCAGGTTCCGCAAAAGTGTTCCGCGGTTTTGCGACAAGAACCTGCGACAAACAACGAAATCAGGCAGACGGCGCGTTGGCGAAGCCCGCGACGTCTGCTTGGGGGGTCAAGCCCCGGTGATCAATTTCCCGGCCTTGGATATCCACGATCCGGCATTTTCGCGCGGTGCAAGCCCATTGCTTTGCAACAGCTTGTAGGAATCCTTGTACCACGAGCTGTCGGGATAGTTGGTGCCGAGCACGGCGGCGGCCGTCTGCGCCTCCGAAGTCAGACCCATCGCGTAATAGCTTTCGGTCAGGCGGGCGAGCGCCTCCTCGACATGGCGCGTGTTGGAATAATTCTCGACCACGGTGCGGAAGCGCTTGACGGCGGCGATGTATTCCCGGCGCTCGAGATAGTAGCGGCCGATCTGCATTTCCTTGCCGGCCAACTGATCGTTGGCGAAGCGGATCTTTTCCTTGGCGTCGTCGACATATTCCGATGTCGGCCAGCGCGTCACCAGATCCTGCATTGTCTGAACGGTTTGGCGCGCTTCCTTCTGGTCCTGCGTCACGTCCTTGATCTGGCGGTAATAGCTCAAGCCGATGATGTACTGCGCATAGGCGGCGTCATCGGTCGATGGATAGAGCGTGAGGTAGCGCTTGGCCGAGCCGATCGCCTCGTCGTAATTGCCCTGGCGATAATCGGCGAAAGCGCCCATCACCATCGATTTGCGAGCCCATTCCGAATAGGGGTGCTGGCGGTCGACGGCGTCGAACTTGCGGCTCGCCTCCTGCAGGCGTCCGGCATTGAGATTGGCAAGGCCCTGATTGTAGAGAACATCGGCCGGTTCGGTCTGGTCGACATAGGTCGACAGGTCGATATCTTTCTCCGACGACATGCAGGCCGACAGGAAGAGCGATGGAACAACTACTGAAAGCGCCAGGAAAACGGCCCTCTGCGGTGCTTTCAATTGACCAACTCGCTTGAAGAACATGATTGGATCTCGCCCTTTCGGCGCTATTTCAATGCCAGTTGCATGCCATTGTTTCAAAACTGGTCCCCACTTTTGAACGACATGCACTAATCGACGGCAGCAGCCATAAACCATAACCGCCTTGCCCGGCAACGCTATCTCCGGCCAATCGCACATTTTTGTGGCGGCCGGACGCAGCTTGGACATCAATGCAATTTCACTGGCGGGTGGTGCATTCCTGCAACACGCGCAATTCCCCATGGAACCCGAAAAACCTGGGAAAATCAGATCATCCAGGGCGCGTAGAGCGGCGCGTTGACGGCGTTCATCTCGGCGCTGCGGCCACGCTCCCGGCGCGTCGTCTCGACGATCTCGAACGCCGTGCGATCCGACAGCAGGCGGCGCAGGGCCGCGGCATTCATCCTGTGGCCGCCGCGATAGGAGCGGAAGCAGCCGATGAAACGGGCGCCGGCCAGCGCCAGGTCGCCCATGGCGTCCAGCGTTTTATGGCGCACGAATTCGTTGGGATAGCGCAGGCCGCCCATGTTGATGACGCGGTTGTCGTCGCCGATCACCAGCGAATTCTCCAGCGAGGAGCCGAGCGCATAGCCTGCAGCCCACAGCCGCTCGACATCCTTCATGAAGCCGAAGGTGCGGGCGCGCGCGATGTCGCGACGGAAAATATCGGCATTGAGGTCGGAGGCAAACAGCTGACGGCCGATCGCCGGGCTTTCGAAGTCGATCTCGATCTCGAAACGGGTTCCGTCATAGGGCCGAAACTCCGCCCACGAGGCGCCGTTCTCGATGCGGACCGGCTTGATGACCCTGATATAGCGGCGCTTGACCGAAAGCGTCTCGATGCCCGCCTGGTCGATGGCTTCGACGAACGCCATGGCGCTGCCATCGAAGATCGGAACCTCGGAACCGTCGATCTCGACAGCGACATTGTCGATGCCGAGCCCAAACAGCGCCGCCATGATGTGCTCGACCGTGGCGATATGCTCGCCGGCGGGATCACCAAGCATGGTGCACAGGTCGGTGGCGCCGACTTCCGAAACCAGGGCACGAAACTCGCGGCCCTGCTCGGCACCGTTGAAAAGCTGGAAAACGATGCCGGTGTCGGCATCCGCCGGCATGAAGCTGATGGACACTTCCTTGCCGCTGTGGACGCCGGTGCCGGTAAGCGACGCGCGCGTCTTCAATGTCGTCTGATAGTCGTGCAAGACAATCCCCATAAGCCCGTAATGCCTAGGTCCGCTTCTCCAGCCCGAGGGCGCGGCTCTTGTGTGAATCGGTTGGCAGGGCGACTTCCCCCGAAATCCCGGCAAACCGATGATGGTAGGCAGCGAAGATAATGTCCCGTCAGGGAGACTCCAAATCACGGTTTCTTACTCTGTGTAACCGCGAACTGGAATGGGTGCGACTTTGTAAGTTATTGAAATCACATCATTTAAAACGTTAACAGGCAAGCGATTCCTCGCTTGCCTGTTAACAAATGTTACAGTCCGTTTACCAATCAGTTGGCCTGGCGGCGCAGGAACGCCGGAATCTCCAGCTGATCGTCTTCCTGAGTCGTCCTCACCTGCGGCGTCAGGCGGCCCTGATCGTCGAGTTGGCCACGGCGCGGCGCATAGAGCTGCGCATCCTGGCTGGCGAGGCGGCGCACTTCGGGCGCCGCCTGGCGCAGCTTGGGCTCACGCGGCTGCAGCCGGCGCAGCCGCGTGAGCCCAAGCTGCGCCGGCTGCAGCCTTGCGGGTTCTTCCTCGCGGCGGGTCAGTCCGTTGGTCAGGCGCTTCAGCAGGCCCATCGGTCCGCTGTTGTTCTCGTGGTCCACCGGGCGGCTCTTGGCATCCACCTCGGCCTTGACGACCGGCGGAAAGTCCTCGACGCGCGGCATACGCTGAGGTGCCATGGCAACAGGCTGCGGGGCTTCGCGCAGCATCTCGCGCGGCTGCGGGGCCGGCTGCATCTGCTGGACCACCGGCTGCGGCATCGGCTGTGCTGGCGGCGCCTGGAAGATCTTGCTCTGTGGGCGGAAATCTTCTGCGTGAGCGACAGGAGCCGGGCGCGCCTGCGCCATCGCCGCGGCATTGGCTTCGGCCAGTTGGATGGCTTCGGCGACAGGGTCGACAGCGCGTGGCTCGTAGGCCGCCTGCTGAACAGGCGCCGGGCGAGCCTCCGCGATCTGAGCCGCCGGGCGGCTGACCGGCTTCGGAGGCGCCGTGCGGATCGAGATCGGCGCAGCGGCGATTTCAGCCGCCGATTTGTCGATGCCGGTGGCAACCACCGAGACGCGGATGACGCCTTCGAGTTCCTCGTCGAAAGTGGCGCCCAGGATGATGTTGGCGTCCTGGTCGACTTCCTCGCGGATACGGGTCGCCGCTTCGTCGACTTCGAACAGCGTCAGGTCGCGGCCGCCCGTGATCGAGATCAGCAGGCCCTTGGCGCCCTTCATCGAGGTTTCGT